>NZ_JBEXVF010000003.1:0-273093 GCF_040629235.1 Amycolatopsis sp. NPDC005961
GCACCTTCGAAGGTGCCCCCGGGGAAGAAGGTGGCCGGGATGCCGATCCGCCGTCCGTCGGCATCCCGACCAGCTCTGGGGGGCGCGGCGTGCTGCCCGTGTCGCCGGAGCGGTGGGGGAGAGCGAAAGCGCTCTCTGGGGAGAACATCTACTCGCTTCCGGGAGGTCGAGTCAAGAGAGATCGGATCTCTCGTGTCATATATCAGATATTTAACCCGGTTGGCCGCAGTCGTGATGTACCGGCCGCTGGGACGTCGTGAAAAGGTCGGATCACAGTATTGACCGTGCCCGGAACCCAGGAGTACACCACCGAGTGGACCAGACCACTTGGAGGTCACTGATGTCAGCCAAGTTCCTGCGCCGGGTGCTCGCCGCGTGCGCTTCGATGCTGGTGGTGGCCGGGCTTCTCGCCGCACCCGCGTCGGCCGACCTGCAGAAGCCGTCCCAGCAGTGGCTGCGCGACAGCCAGGCGGGCCTGTTCCTGCACTGGGGCATGCGCACGTCACCCGGCTACACCAGTTGCAGCGCCTGGGAAAAGGCGATCACCGACGGCGGGTGGAGTCCCGCCTACTGGGTCACCGAAGCCAAGAAGCTGCACGCGTCGTACCTCGTGCTCGCGTCGTTCCACAGCCGGCTCGGCTACTCGCGGGCCTGGCCGTCGAAGATCCCCGGCAGCTGTACCACCAAGCGGGACTTCCTCGGCGAGCTGATCGCCGCGGCGAAACCCCAGGGGCTCAAGGTCATCCTCTACATGACCAACGACGCCCAGTGGCACGACGAGGGCGGTCACGAGTGGCTCGACTCGGCGGGCTACTCGAAGTACAAGGGCAAGACCGTCGACCTCGACAGCCAGAGCGGCTTCGGCCAGTTCAGCTACGACAACTTCTTCGAGGTCATGAAGAACTACCCGGACCTCGGCGGGTTCTGGATCGACAACGACAACGCCTACTGGGAGTCCCACGACCTGTACCAGCAGATCTACCAGCAGCGGCCGGACTACTTGCTGAGCAACAACAACGAAGACACGCCGATCATGGACACGATCAGCAACGAGCAGAAGACCGGCATGACGCCGTCCTACGACTACCCGCAGGCGACCTACACGGCGATGCCGCGGCTGACCGAGGCCTGTTTCAAGCTGCCCGACACCGGCTCGTGGTGGTACGGCGGCTCGAACTCGGCGGTGAACAAGGCGCTGAACATCGGACGTCTGGTGACGAACTCGGGCTCGTCGATCAAGTCGCTGATGGCCGAGACGGCGATGGTGAACGGCAAGTTCCCGTCGAACCAGGAAGCGTTCAACAACTTCGCGAACACCTACCTCGCCGCGATCTGGGAGTCCCTCGGCGGGACCGAGGGCGCCGGGTACATGTACGGCGGCATGCAACCCGGCTTCTGGAACGACGGCGCGCACGGCGCCATCACGATCAAGGGCGACACGCAGTACGTGCACGTCCTGACCAAGCCGTCCGGCAGCACCCTGAAGATCCGCGACAACGGCTACCGCGTCTCGAAGGTGACGAACCTGCGCACCGGCGCGGCGATCTCCTTCAGCCAGGGCAGCGGCAGCCTGACGCTCAGCGGCCTGTCCGGCTGGGACACCTACGACACGGTGTTCAAGGTCGAGACGGCCGGTCGCACCGGCACGTACGACCCGAAGACGTTGACGCTCAAGGCGAGCGCGTCCGCGAGTGGCCACAGTGGACAGGCCGCGAGCGACGGGGACTACCTGACGTACTTCGACAACAACAAGACCTTGCCGGTCAACCTCGACTACGACCTCGGCTCGGCGAAGAAGGTCCAGTACCTCGGCCTGAACCAGCGGGAGGACTCGGTCAGCTACGCCCGGTCGGACAGTGAGCAGTCCGCGCGGATCAAGGCGTACAAGGTGTTCGTGTCGAGCGACGGCAAGAACTGGGGGAGCGCGGTGAAGTCCGGCACGCTCCCGAGCCACCGCGGCGTCCAGTTCGTCGATCTCACGGCGGTGACGTCGAGGTACGTCCGCTTGCAGGTGACGAGCACGTACGCGGCGTCGAGCGACAGCACGCGCTACAAGCGCCTGCGGATCGACGAGACCTGGCTGGGCTCGGACTACGCGACGACGGCCGGCTGAGCCAGCAGGTCCAGGGTCAGCGCCGCGGTCCAGCCGAACGACCGGGCGCCGTGCCCGGCGCCGGTCAGCGGGTCGACGTACTCGGCGAACTCCGTCCGGGACGCCGTCTCGACGAGGTCGTCGCCCAGCCGGGCGGCGAGGGCGTGCTCGCCGTGGCGCTGCAGCCCCTGCCGGACCAGCCAGCCGACGTTGGCCCACGACGGGCCGCGCCAGTAGCGGCCCGCGTCGAAGTCCGCCGCGGTCAGGTCGTGGCTCGGGACGCCGTGGACGCGCCCGAGCCGGAACCGCGGCCCGGTGGCCGTCGCCAGCAGGGCCGGGGCGACGGCCAGGTCCGGCAGCAGCAGCGGCAGCAGGCCCGCGCACGTGTGTGCGCGGGTCCGCTCACCGGTCCGGACGTCCCGGGCGAAGAAGAAGCCGTTGTCCCACAAGGTTTCCTGCATCGCCTTTTCGACGCGCGCCGCGGCTTCGCGGTGCGTGGCGGCGGCCGCGGGCAGGCCGAGTTCGACGGCGATCTCGGCCAGCGCCAGCTCGGCGTCGGCCAGGATCGCGTTGAAGCCGGGGTCCTCCACGACGAAGTCGCCGAAGTCCTGGTAGCCGCTGTCCCGGTAGTCCGCGGCGAGGCGGACGTACCGGCCGTAGTCGTCGTCGCTCGGCCGGTCGGCGGCGGCGCCGTGCTGCAGGTCGCGGCGGACGAACCCGGCCGACGGCGTGACGCGCGCGAGCGGCTCGTCCCAGGCCGGGCTGTTGTCCATGCCGGACTCCCACGGGTGCACGATCGCCGCGAGCCCGCGCCCGCCGGCGTCGCGGTGGGTCCGCAGGTACTCGTGCCAGGCCCGCAGCTTCGGGTACAGCGTGGCGAGGAACGTGTGGTCGGGCTCGGCCTCGTGCACCGCGAGCACCGCCCGCGCGTGCACCGGCGGCTGGATCAGCCCCGACGTCCGCCGCGCGCGCCAGAAGTCCGGGCCGGGGAAGTACGCCTCGGGCGGGGTGTCGGGGTTGAAGAGGATGTGCGGGACGCGGCCGTCGCGCCACTGCGCGGAGAACAGCGTCAGCAGCTCACGGCGGGCGCGCGAGGGCGACAGGTGCCGCAGGCCGATCGCGATGAACGCCGAGTCCCAGCTCCACTGGTGCGGGTAGAGCGAGCGTGAGGGCACGGTCGACGAGCCGAGCCAGTTGTCTTCCAGCACAGCCGCGGCCCGCCCCCATGTTACGTCCATGTGTCCAATCTATCTCCGACTTGTGTATTGTCAATGGACAAAAGTACGGGGGAGGGCGATGACGACCAGCGCCGGCGAGCTGTTGCAGCTGGTCAGGACCGGGCAGGCGACCACGCGGAAAGTCCTGCTCACGCGCAGCGGGCTGTCCCGGACGACGCTCACCGCGCGGCTGGACCGGCTCCACGCGGCAGGCCTGCTGATCGAGGGCGCTCAGGAGGACTCCACGGGCGGCCGTCCGGCCCGGCGGCTGCGCTTCGACGACCGGCACGCCGTCGTCCTCGCCGCGAGCGTCGACACGATGCACGCCGAGGCCGCGCTCACCGACCTGTCGGGACGCCGGCTGGCCCACCGCGCGGGCGACCTGCGCGTCGCCGACGGGCCGGAGCCGGTGCTCGGCCGGATCGCGGAGTGGTTCGAGGAGATGCTGGCCGGGGTCGACCGGCCGGTGTGCGGCGTGGGGATCTCGGTGCCGGGGCCGGTCGAGCCCGGCGGCGGGCGCGTCACGCAGCCGCCGATCATGCCGGGCTGGGACGGCTACCCGATCGACGCCTTCCTCGGTGCGCGGTTCGGCGCCCCGGTGCTGGTCGACAACGACGCGAACCTGATGGCGCTGGGCGAGCACCGCGCCCGCTACCCGGACACGGCCGCGCTGGTCGTGGTCAAGGCGTCCACCGGAATCGGCGCCGGCCTGGTGATCGGCGGCGAGGTGTACCGCGGCATCGACGGGGGCGCGGGCGACATCGGGCACGTCCGCCTGCCCGGCCACGAGGACGCGCGCTGCTTGTGCGGCTCACTCGGCTGCCTGGCGGCGGTGGCCGGCGGAGGCGCGCTGGCCGCCCGCCTGACGGACCTGGGCCTGCCGACGACGTCGGGCTCGGGAGTCCGTTCGCGGATCCTGGCCGGCTCACCCATCGCGGTGCGGCTCGCCGAGGAGGCTGGGCGGCAGGTGGGGGAGGTGCTCGCGACGCTGGTGTGCGTGGTCAACCCGGGCGTGCTGGTGATCGCCGGAGATCTGGCCGAGCCGCATTTCGTGGCGGGGGTCCGCGAGGTGCTGTACCGGCGCGCGCTGCCGCGTTCGACGCGGAACCTGCGGGTCGAGATCGGGGGGCGCGGGGAAGCTCTCGGTGGGGCGGTGGCCATGGTCGTGGAGGCGCAGTTCGCGCCCGCGGCGGTGGATCGCCGGCTCGGGACGACGGGCTGACGGCCGAACTACCGTCACCCGCGGACTGTCCCGAGTGGACGGAGCAACCGACTTTCGTAGGTGGCAGGAGCCCCGCCCACCTGATCCGCAATACGGCCACAAATCGGACTTACCTCTCATCAAGTATTATTCCTCGCGTAATCCGAGTGACAAATCGGATTTCCGTACCACGCGCGGGACCCCGTGAATTCGCGACCAGATAACGGTTCCGCAAGTACTTCCCCGCGAGCGGAACACCGATCTAGTCTCGTCCGGTGTTCCAGGCCCATTTCCTGGGGGCCGCTTTCGAAGAGGGAGATTTCTGTGCGAAGAAGCTCCACCCTGCTCCTTTCGCTCGCGGTGGTGGGTGGCCTGACCGGCGCCCTGCCGGCGACGGCGTCCGCGCAGGGGCGTCAGGACATTCCGCAGTCGCACCCGTTGTGGGCGAACGCGCAGGCGAAGGTCGCCGACACGGCGCCCGCGTCCAAGCTGAGCTTCCGGGTCTACCTGAACCAGCGCGACAACGCCGGCGCCGAGGCGCTGGCGCAGGCCGTGTCCGACCCGGACAGCAAGACCTACCGCCAGTACCTCAGCCCGGACCAGGTGCGTGACCGGTTCGCGGCCAGCGACGCGACGGTGAACGCCGTCAAGACCTGGCTGACCGGCAGCGGGTTCAGCGTCGGTGACGTCCCGTCGAACCGCGCGTACGTCGAGGCCACCGGCACCGCCGACCAGACGCAGAACGCGTTCGGCGTCAAGCTGGCCAAGTACAAGGTCAAGGGCCAGACCCTCCGCGCCGCCGACAAGAACCTGTCGGTGCCGGCGAACCTGGCGGCCGACGTCCTCGGTGTCGTCGGCGTCGACCAGGCGACCAACCTGTTCAAGCCCGACCACGCCACCGGCTCGGCGACGCCGGCCGACGTCCCGCCCGGCCCCGGCTTCCGCAACGCGCGGCCGTGCAGCGCCTACTACGGCGAGAAGATCGACACCACCGATCCCGCCTACAACGGCAAGCACCTGCCCTACGCCCCCTGCGGCTACACCCCGGCGCAGCTGCGGTCGGCCTACGGCGTCGACAAGGTCGGCGCGGACGGCAAGGGCACCACGATCGCCATCGTGGACGCGTTCGCCTCGCCGACCATCTACTCCGACGCGAGCACGTACGCGAAGAAGAACGACCCGCAGCACCCGCTGAAGCAGAGCCAGTTCAAGCAGCACGTGTTCCCGGCGAACCCGGTTCTCGAGCCGCCGGACCAGTGCGACGCGGCGGGCTGGTACGGCGAGGAGACCCTCGACGTCGAGGCCGCTCACGGTCTCGCGCCGGGTGCCGACATCCTGTACGTCGGCGGCGAGTCCTGCGAGGACAACGCCCTCGACGTGGCGCTGAACTACGTGATCGCCGGCCACAAGGCCGACATCGTGTCGAACTCCTACGGCGACACCGGCGAAGACATCCCGGCCGACGAGGTCAAGGTCTTCAACCAGATCTCGCTGCAGGCGGTGCTCGAGGGCATCGGCGTCTACTTCTCCTCGGGCGACAACGGTGACGAGGTCGCGCGCCTCGGCACGCCGTCGCCGGACTTCTCCGCCTCGGCGCCGTGGATCACCGCGGTCGGCGGCACGTCCATCGCGATCGGCAAGGACGGCAAGCGGATCTTCGAGACCGGCTGGGAGACCAGCAAGTCGCTGCTGACCAACGGCGTCTACGGCCCGGCCAACTACACCAGCGGTTCCGGTGGTGGCACGAGCCGGCTGTTCGCGCAGCCCTTCTACCAGAAGGGTGTCGTGCCGGACGCGCTGGCGAAGAAGAACCAGACCGGCAACAACAAGGGCCGTGTGGTGCCCGACATCTCCGCGGTCGGCGACCCGAACACCGGCTTCCTGGTCGGCCAGACGCAGACCTTCCCGGACGGCGCCTACTACGACCAGTACCGGATCGGCGGCACGAGCCTCGCGTCGCCGGTGTTCGCCGGCATCATGGCGGTGGCCGACAGCTTCGACCACTTCCACCACGGCTTCATCAACCCCGTGATCTACAAGCTGACCTCCCGCACCTCGGCGATCAGCGACGTGAAGCACGTGGACGCCGCCGTGGAGCGCGTCGACTACGCGAACTCGGTCGACGCTTCGGACGGCCTGCTCACCTCGGTGCGCACGCTCGACTACCAGGGTCTGACCATCCACACGACCCCGGGCTACGACGACGTGACGGGTCTCGGTACGCCCAACGGGCTGCTGTTCCTGCTGCTCGTCTAGCGAGTGATTCCCGAAGGGCCCCCTCGTCGCTGCGGCGAGGGGGCCCTTTCACGTCCGGAGCGGGATGGCCGCCCGGACTGTCGTCCCGCCGTCGTCGCTCGTGACGTGCAGCTCGCCGCCCAAGGCTTCGACGCGGTCGCGCAGGCCCGCCAGCCCGGTTCCGCCCTCGAGCGACGCGCCCCCGACACCGGCGTCGCGGACTTCGAGGCGCAGCTCGGCGCCCTCGACCGCGATCCGCACGACCACGTCGTCGGTCCGCGCGTGCTTGAGGGCGTTCGTCAGCGCTTCCGACGCCACGAAGTAAGCCGTGGCCTCGACGGCCGCGTCCAGCCGGGGCACCGTGCCGACCTTCAGGGCGACCTCCATCGGGATCCGGTCGGCCAGCGAGCGCACCGCCGCGACCAGGCCCGCTTCGGTGAGGATCGCCGGGCGGATCCCGCGGGCCAGTTCCCGCAGCTCGGTGATCGCCGTCTGCAGCTCGTCGACCGTGCCGGACAGCAGCGCCCGGACCTCGGCCGGCAACGCGCCGCCGTACCGCCGGCCGGTCATCCGCAGCAGCAGCACCACGCTCACCAGCCGCTGCTGGGCGCCGTCGTGCAGGTCGCGTTCCAGGCGGCGGCGTTCCTCGTCACCGGCCGCGACGAGCCGGGCCCGCGACGCCCGCACCTCGGCCAGCCGCTGCTCCAGCTCCGCCGTCAGCCGCTGGTTGTCCAGCACCAGGCCGGCCGCCGCGTTCAGCGCGTCGATCGACCGGCTGTCCTTCCACACCTCGTCGTCCTGCACCAGCGCGGCCAACCCGGTGCCGTCGCGTTCCAGCAGCAGCCGGATCATCTCGGCGTTGCCGACGCGGGCGCGCAGCACGCCGGCCAGGAACGCCAGCGGCCACAGGCAGAACAGGATCCGGTAGACCTGCAGCAGCGGCTCCGACAGCGGGTGCCCGTCTCCGAGCGCCGTGCCGACCCCCGACGCGAGCGCGCCGGACAGCGCGATCGCGATCACCGGCGACAGCAGCCGCCGCTGCGGCAGCCGGCCGGTCAGCCACCGGTAGAGCAGCACGGTGATCACGCCGAGGCTGATCGCCGTGGCGGTGAGCTCCAGCACGCGGTCGGCGATGCCGTGGCCCGCGTGGCCCGCGGAGATCGCCAGCAGGTCGCGCGGGTCGTCGCCGAAGAGCAGCCCGAGCACGCCCAGGCCGAACACCACCAGGTAGGACGCGGCGACGAGCAGCCGTTCCCACCGCGACCGGAGCCTCCCGTGCGGGAAGGCGAGCACGAGGTGCGCGATCACCGGGCCGGACGCGGCGCGCAACGGCACGGCGATCGTGTAGAGCACCGGGTCCGGGGTGAACTGCAGGTCCTCGAGGAACACCGCGACACCGGCGAGCGCGATGAGCACGCCGATCGGGTTGGCCGGGCGCCGCACGTGCGCGACCGCGCCGGCCAGCAGGAACAGGAACCCCGTGGCGGTGCTCAGGGCCGTGTCGAGCGCGGAGTGGGCGCCGTCGGCCACCTTCAGCGTCAACGCGGTGACGCCGAGCGCGAAACCGGCGGCCAGCAGGCCGGTCATCGCGAGCGTCCGCGGGTGCTCGGCCACGCAACCCTCCCGTGGGCCCCGCCGGGTGATCCTGACGGGTGTGTGCGGCGGTCCGGCAACGGCCAACCGTGATTCGCCCGTTCGGGCCGTCGCGTTACACCACGCGGCCGCGCTTTAGGGTGAACGCGACAGGAGGCAGCACATGAGCGGCTTGGGTGCGGAGGTCTTCGGCGGGCGCATGCCCACCGGAGGTCGTGACCTGGCGATCGAGACCCACGGCATCGCGCCGGTGCCCGAGGGCAACCGGTTCGGGCGGCCGTGGCGCCTGTTCAGCGTGTGGTTCGCGCCGAACCTGACCATGACGGCGGTGTTCACCGGCACGCTCGCCGCGGCGTACGGCCTCGGGTTCTGGACGGGCCTGGCCGCGATGCTCGCCGGCACCGTGCTCGGGTCGCTGCCGGTGGCGTACCTGTCCACCTGGGGACCGCGCACCGGCACCGGCCAGCTGCCGCTCGCCCGGCTGCCCTTCGGCGGCGGCGTCGTGCTGCCGGGGCTCCTCCAGTGGCTCGGCTCGATCGCCTGGGACGCGCTGGTCGGCCTGTTCGGCGGTGAGGCGCTGGCCGAGCTGACCGGGCTGCCGTTCTGGGCGGCGGTGCTGATCGTGCTGGTGCTGCAGTGCGCGCTCGGCGTGTTCGGCTACGCCCTGATCCACCGCGTGCAGGCGGTGATGAGCGTGCTGCTGGTGCTCGCCTTCGCGGCGCTCGCCGTGAAGGTCCTTTCCGGACACCCGATCGCGACCGCCGACACGGCCTCGGGCGCCGACCTGGCGGGCAGTGTCGTGCTGTTCACGACGATCACGCTGTCACTGGCGATCTCGTGGGCGCCCTACGCGTCGGACTTCAGCCGCTACCTACCCGCTTCGACGTCCTCGCGAAGCGTCTTCTGGGCGACGCTGCTCGGTCTCGTCGTTTCGTACACGATCGGCGAAACCCTGGGGCTCGCGCTGGGGTCGTCGCTCGGCGACCAGACGGCCACCGGCGTCGCCGCACTCCTCGGCGGCGGCTTCCTGGGCGCGCTGGCGCTGGCGGTGATCGCGCTCGCGGCGGTGTCGTCGAACGCGATGAACGACTACAGCGGCTCGCTGGCCCTGCAGACCGTCGGCGTCCGGCTGCGACGCCCGGTGTCGGCGGTGATCGTCACGGTGCTCGCGTTCGCGCTGATCCTCTGGATGCACAGCGGCGAGCTGGCGGCCAAGTTCCAGAACGTGCTGCTGTTCGTCAGCTACTGGATCCCGCCGTTCCTCGGCGTCGTCATCCCGGACTGGCTCGCCCGGACCCGCGGCGGGCGGCGCGTGGACGTGCTGGAGTCGACGTCCGTGCGTCCCTGGGCCGCACTCGTGGCGTTCGTGGTGGGGTTCGGCGCGGCGGTGCCATTCATGAACACGTCCCTCTACACCGGACCGGTCGCCTCGGCGCTGCACGGCGCCGATCTCGCGTACTACGTCGGGCTCGTCGTTTCGCTGGCAGCGTACTTCCTGCTGCGGCGCCGCCTTGACCTCAAGTAATATAGAGGTTTGACGATGGTGTGGTACCCCTCGAAGGAGGAACCATGCCAACCGCACTCGTCACCGGTGCGTCCGCGGGCCTGGGCCGCGCCCTCGCCGCCGCACTGGTGAGTCGCAAGTGGACAGTCATCGGCGACGGCCGGGACGCGGCCGCTCTGGGTTCCGCCGCCCGCGAGACCGGCTTCACGGCCGTTCCCGGCGACGTCACCGACCCGGCCCACCGCGCCGCGCTCGCCGACGCCTGTCCGTCTCTGGACCTGCTCGTCAACAACGCCAGTTCCCTGGGCGTCAGCCCGTTGCCGCCGTTGGGGAGCTATCCCTTGGCGGAGCTGGAAAACGTCTACCGCGTGAACGTGTTCGCGCCGCTCGCCCTGACGCAGCTGCTGCTGCCCGCGCTGACGCGCGCCCGGGGCACCGTCATCGACATCAGCTCGGACGCCGCCGTCGAAGCGTACGAAGGCTGGGGCGGGTACGGCTCGGCGAAGGCGGCGCTCGACCAGGTCACCGCCGTGCTCGGCGCGGAGAACCCGGACCTGGCGGTGTACGCGGTCGACCCGGGCGACCTGCGCACGGCGATGCACCAGCGCGCGTTCCCGGGCGAGGACATCTCGGACCGGCCGCTGCCGTCGTCCGCGGTCCCGGCGTTCCTGCGGCTGCTGGATTCGCGTCCGCCCAGTGGCCGCTACCGGGCCGCCGACCTGCTGGTGAGCGCATGAACATCCGGTTCGACCTGCCGGACGAGCTGTCGGCGTCGGCGCCTCCCGAGGCGCGCGGCTTGGCGCGGGACGAGGTCCGCCTGCTGGTCGCGTCGCCCGCGGGCGTCCACCACACGGTGTTCTCGTCCCTGGGTTCGCACCTTCGGCCGGGGGACCTGCTGGTGGTCAACACCTCGGGAACGTTGCCGGCGGCGGTCGACGCCGTGCGTGCGGGCCGGCCGATCGTGGTCCACTTCTCGACCTCGCTCGACGACGGTTCGTGGGTCATCGAGCTGCGCGCGCCCGGCGGCCCCCTGCTCGATGGCCGGGCGGGGGAGCACCTCGAGCTGCCCGGGGGCGCGTCACTGACGTTGCTGGCTCCGGCTTCGCCGGGGGTCGCGCGGTTGTGGCGGGCCGCGGTGGCGATGGAGGGTTCGGTGCCGGGGTTCCTGTCGGCGGCGGGCCGCCCGATCCGCTACGGGTACGTGCCGCGGGCGTGGCCGTTGCCGGACTACCAGACGGTGTTCGCCCGCGAGCCGGGAAGCGCGGAGATGCCCTCGGCGGCGCGGCCGTTCTCGGAGTCCCTGGTGGTGCGCTTGGTGACCGACGGTGTGCTGTTCGCGCCGCTGGTGCTGCACACGGGGGTCTCGTCACCGGAGGCGGGCGAGCCACCGCAGGCGGAGCGGTTCCGGGTGCCCCCGACAACGGCGGCGCTGGTGTCGTGGGTGCGCTCCCAGGGGGGCCGGGTGATCGCGGTGGGCACCACGGCGGCGCGAGCACTGGAGTCGGCCGCCGAGGGGACTGCGGAGGGGTGGACGGATTTGGTCCTGGGCCCCGAACGTCCGGCGCGGGTGGTGGACGGGATCGTCACGGGCTTGCACGCACCGGACGCGTCCCACCTGCTGTTGCTGGAGGCGGTGGCGGGAAGGGACCTGGTCCAGCGAGCGTACGACGCGGCGGTGGAGCGCCGGTACCTGTGGCACGAGTTCGGCGACGTTTCCCTGCTGCTGCGCCGGTGACTCGGTGTGGCGTTTGGTGCTGTGGGGGCAGCGGTGTTGCGCTGCCGGCCGAGCGCCCCCGCCCCAGAGCAGCCCCCGCCCTCTCCGGGGGTCCGGCCCCGCATCCAGCCTACCGGCGCCACCCGACGAAAAGCCGGAAAAACGACAGCCCGGGCCTGCCCCTCCACATCAGGCCCGGGCTGTGGACAAAGGCGAGCCGCTACCGCCGCGCCGGCTCTTCGCGACGTCGGGCTCGCAGCAACCCCGCCACCGATACCACCGCGATCCCCAGCCCCACCCCGGTGACGATCGAAGCCACCAGGCTCGCCTCGCCCGTGACCAGGCCGAACGCCCCGCCCAGGTACACCGGGATGCTCACCGCCACCGGCAGCCAGTTCCGCAACGAAAACGCCCGGTCCGACGCCAGCCACAGCACCAGCGTCACCGCCGCCCCCGTGAAGACCGGGATCGCCCAGACCACCAGGCTCGTCACCGCGTCCATCCCCAGTGACCTGAACCACTCGAACGTCGCCTGGCCCATCCCGATGAACAGCACGACCAGCGCCACGCGGACGCCGGTGGCTCCCTGGCCCCGTCGGCTTGTCATGTTTCCTCCCGAATTCGTCGTCACTCGTACCACGTTCAGGTGACGTCGGAGGTTGCCTCGGTGCGCCGGACGGTTCGCCACCGCGCGAGCGCGACCAGCAAGAAGATCACCAGCGGGACCGCCGTGAAGACGAGCACGAACGTGTGACCGCGGGTCGCCGACCCGGTGACCAGGCCGGACAGGCCGAGGACGGTGACCGGGGCGGCCAGGCCGAGCAGCGGGGCCGTCCGGCGGGCCGGGCGCTTGCCCGTGAACCGCCAGAAGAGGAATCCGACGGCCACGCAGGCCGGGCCCAGCGCGGCCGCCAGCACCACGGCCGTCCACTCGCCCAGGCCGATCGCGGTCAGCCAGTCGGCCCCGATCGGCCCGAGCGCGAAGCCCGCCCACACCGCGTACGCCACCAGGACCATCAGCCGGATCTCCGCGACCGTCTTCATCCGTTCCCCCTCGAAGTCGTCCGACTACCACCACGCGCGAGGGGGCCGGGTGGTTGCCTATAGGCGCACGCCGATACCCGTGTCAAGAAATCTCAGCGGATTTCCCGGGATGCGGATGGCTATGCGCCTGAGTGGGTGACCGTGCGAACCTCGCCCCGACACCGATCCCGCGAAAGGCGACGCTGACGTGCGCACCCACCACAGAACCCGCTTCCTGGCCTCGGCGCTGGCCGCCCTGACCGCCGTGGGCGTGCTCGCGGGCTGTTCCCGCGCCGCGGAGAACACCGCCGCCCCGGCCGCGAACGCCGGTGCCGCCGGCGAGGTGCGGCTCGGGTACTTCCCGAACGTCACGCACGCGCCCGCGCTGATCGGCGTCAAGAAGGACTTCTTCAAGCAAGAGCTGGGCTCGACCAAGCTCACCACCCAGACCTTCAACGCCGGCCCCGACGAGGTCAACGCGCTGCTGGGCAACTCGCTCGACATCGCCTTCATCGGCTCGGGCCCGGCGATCAACGCCTTCACCAAGTCCAAGGGCACGATCCAGCTGATCTCGGGCGCCGTCTCCGGCGGTGCGCAGCTGGTCGTCAAGCCGGACATCACCGGCGTCGACCAGCTCAAGGGCAAGACGATCGCCACGCCGCAGCTGGCCAACACCCAGGACGTCGCCCTGAAGAAGTTCCTGGCCGGCAAGCAGCTGACCGACCAGGTCAAGATCACCAACCTGGACAACTCCAAGACGCTCGACGCCTTCAAGAAGGGCGAGCTCGACGGCGGCTGGCTGCCCGAGCCGTGGGCGTCCCGGCTGGTCCTCGACGCCGGCGCGAAGGTCCTGGTCGACGAGAAGGACCTGTGGCCCGGCGGCCGCTTCCCGACCACCGTCGTCATCGTGCGCAGCGAGTTCCTGCAGCAGCACCCGGACACCGTCAAGGCGGTGCTCAAGGGCCAGCTCGCCGCGATCGACTGGGCGAAGGCCAACCCGGCGGACGCCAAGACCGTCGTCAACAGCGCGCTCAAGGAGCTCGCCGGCAGCAGCCTGAGCCAGGGCGTCATCGACCGCGCGTTCTCCGGCATCGAGCTGACCACCGACCCGATCCCGGCCGAGTTCCCGCAGCTCGCGCAGGACTCGGTGACGGCGGGGGTGGTCAAGTCGGCGGTCGCGCTGAAAGGCTTCGCCGACTTCGGCCCGCTCAACGACGTCCTCAAGGAGAAGAACCAGCCCGCCGTGAACGCGCCCGAACTCGCCAAGTGAGAGGCACCCAGCGATGACCACGACCCTCCCGACCGGCCGGAGCAGCTTCACCGGCGCGACCGCGGTCCGGCTCGACGGCGTCCGCAAGACGTTCGGCCCGGCCGGCCGGGCGGTCGTCGCGCTCGACGGCGTGGACCTCACGGTCGCGCCCGGCGAGTTCGTCTGCCTGCTCGGCGCGTCCGGGTGCGGCAAGAGCACGCTGCTGAACCTGGTCGCCGGGCTGGACGCGCCGTCGGCGGGGGAGATCACGCTGAACACCTCGCGGCCCGCGGTCATGTTCCAGGAGGCCGCGCTGATGCCGTGGCTGACCGCCGCCCGCAACGTCGAGCTGCCGCTGCGGCTGGCCGGCTTCGGACGCGCCGAGCGCCGCGAAAAGGCCGCCGAGCTGCTGGAGCTCGTCCGGCTGAACGGCGCGGGCGGCAAGCGGCCGCACGAGCTGTCCGGCGGGATGCGGCAGCGGGTCGCGCTGGCCCGCGCGCTGGCCGCGACCCTGCGCGTCGGCGGCGACCCGGAGCAGGCGCTGCTGCTGATGGACGAGCCGTTCGCCGCGCTCGACGCCATCACCCGCGACGTCCTGCAGGGCGAGCTGCTGCGCGTCTACCGCAGCACCGGCACGTCGGTGCTGTTCGTGACCCACGACGTGCGCGAAGCCGTCCGGCTCGGGCAGCGTGTCGTGCTGCTGTCGTCGCGGCCGGGCAAGGTCGTCCGGGAGTGGACGGACGTCCCGCTGGCCGACGCCGAGGAGCTCACCGATGAGATCACCGGGCACCTGCGAGAGGTGATCAGTACCCATGCCGCAGCTTGACCGGTCCGAGACGGACGCTGTCGAGGACCTCGACGCGGTCGGTGCCGGACTGGATTCGCTCGACGCCCCGGTCGGCGAGCGCCGCCCGAGCTTCTGGAAGCGGTTCGCCTGGGGTTTCCTGCCGCCGGTGCTCGCGCTCGTCCTGCTGATCGTCGTCTGGCAGGTCCTCTGGGCGGCGGCGTTCTGGTCGGAGGCCCAGCTGCCCGCGCCGCTGGCGGTGTGGGACGAGTTCTGGGGCCGCGTCGCCGACGGCCAGGTGTTCGGCTTCGTCTGGACGTCGGTCCACCGCGCCGCGCTCGGTTTCATCGCCGGCGTGGTCATCGGCACGCCGCTGGGCCTGGTCGTGGCCAAGGTCCGGGTGGTGCGGGCGGCGATCGGGCCGCTGCTGAGCGGGCTGCAGAGCCTGCCGTCGGTGGCGTGGGTGCCGGCCGCGATCCTGTGGTTCGGCATCAACGACGGCGCGATCTACTTCGTCGTCCTGCTCGGCTCGGTGCCGTCGATCGCGAACGGCCTGGTGTCCGGCATCGACCAGATCCCGCCGATCCTGCCGCGCGTCGGGCAGGTGATGGGCGCGAACCGGCTCTCGTCGGCCCGGCACATCCTGCTGCCCGCGGCCCTGCCCGGCTTCCTGGCGGGGCTGAAGCAGGGGTGGGCGTTCTCGTGGCGTTCGCTGATGGCCGCCGAGCTGATCGCGTTGTCGCCACAGCTGGGCGTCGGCCTCGGCGCGTACCTGAACCAGGGGTCGTCACTGAACAGCATCGAGACGGTGATCGCGGCGATCTTCCTGATCCTGCTGGTCGGCGTCGGGATCGAGCTGCTGGTGTTCCGCCCGATGGAGCGCGCGGTGCTGCGGGCTCGCGGGCTGACTTCTTCGCTCTAGTTCCCCGCCCGATGTCGAAGCCTGGTCGCCGGCGTCGACGTCCCCTTCGAAAGCCGACGAAGGGAGCAGGCGATGGTTGTCCCGGTGCTGGTGGCGGCGGTGGCCGCGGTCGTGGTGAGCGCGGTCTGGTACACGGTGTTCGGACGGGTCTGGGCCGAGCTGAGCGCGGCGGGCGCGGCGGCGCGGCCCTCGCCGTGGCGGATGGGTGCGGAGTTCGGGCGGACGCTCGCGCTGGTGGTGGTGTTCGCGGTGCTGGCGGCGGCCACCTCTTGGCCGGTGCTCGGCCTGGCGGTGCTGGTGTGGGCCGGGTTCCCGGTGATCATCCTGGCGGGTTCGGTGCTGCACGAGCGTGTCCCGGTCCGGCTGGCCGCGTTGCACGCGGGCGACTGGCTGGTGAAGATCGTCGTCGTGGCACTGGTGCTGGGAGGGTGGCGATGACGGAACCGCTCCTCGACGGGATCGCGTTCGGCGAGTCCCCGCGCTGGCACGACGGCCGCCTGTGGTTCGCCGACTGGCTGGCCCACGAAATCGTCGCCGTCACCCCGGCGGGACAGCGCGAGGTGGTCTTCCGCGCGGACTTCCCGACCATGCCGATGTGCTTCGACTTCCTCGACGGGCAGCCGCTGGTCGTCTCCTCGTCGGACGGCCTCCTGCTGCGGCTCACCGAGTCCGGTCCGGTCACCCACGCCGAGCTGGGCGAGTCGGGATACAACGAGATCGTGGTGGCGCGCGACGGCGGCTGCTACGTAAACGGGGGCGGCTTCGACCTGATGGCGGGGGAGGACTTCCGGCCCGGGCTGGTCCTCCACGTGAGCCCGGCGGGCGAGGTCCGCGAGGTCGCCGACGGGATCGCGTTCGGCAACGGCATGGCCCTGACCCCGGACGGCTCGACGTTGATCGTGGCCGAGTCGTACGCGAAGCGGCTGACCGCGTTCTCCGTCCGGCCGGACGGCTCGCTGACCGGCCGCCGGGTGTGGGCCGACCTGGGCGACGGCGTCCCGGACGGCATCGCGCTCGACGCCTCGGGCGCGGTGTGGGTGTCGGACGTCCCGAACCGGTCGTGCACCCGCGTCCGCGAGGGCGGTCGGGTGCTGGAGCGGCTGACGTTCGCCCACGGCTGTTTCGCCTGCGCGCTGAGCGACGACACGCTGTTCGTGGTGACCCAGGAGTGGCGGGGCGTCGGCGGCGTGGACGCGGCGGACCGGACGGGCGAGATCCTGGCCCACCCGGTTCCGGTCGGCCGCTCAGTCCTCCGGTGAGTCGACGGCGACCTCGAGGGAGAGCTGCTGGAGGAGGTGCAGGACGTCCGGCCCGGGGTTCTCCTCCTCGTAGGCCTCGACGACCTTGACGAACCCCATCAGCAGCCCGCGCATGACCGCCTCCTGGCGGTGCGCCAGCTCGTCGACCGCCTGCTTGACGATGTCCTGGACGTCGGCGAGGTACTCCGGTGGCACGGGGGAGTCCGCCGTCATCGTGAAGTCGAGCGCTCCTTCGAGCAGCTCGGGGTAACCGCTCGCGCCGGCCTCGCCGTCGTTCTCCAGGTTCTGGCGAAGTCGGTAGACCGACGCCAGCAGGCCGATACCGGTCTGCACCAGGTCCGTGTCCTCCATCACGGAAGCATGGCACGCCATCGGCGCCCTCGCCGTCGACGGAGACGACTCGACCCCGGGCCGGCGGCCCGGGGTCGAGTCGTTCGCTTGCCGGCTCAGCGGCCCCGGCGGCCGCCCGCACGGGTGCCGGACGAGAAGGCCGCCGCGCCCCCACTCGAGCCGGAGCCCGAACGGCGGCCGCCCGCGGCCGCGGGAGCGCCGGAGCGTCGTGCCCCACCCGAAGCGGCCGGGGCGCCGGAGCGTCGCGAACCGCCGGAAGCGCCCGCCGACCGGCCGGAACCCTGGCGCTCCGACCGCGGCTGCTGCGCCTCGTCGCGGCGGGCCTGGCCGTTCGCGCGGGAACGCTGGCCGCCGCGGTTCTCCTTCGGCGTGGCGGGAGCGCCACGGCGGCCGCGGCCGCCGCCCGGCGCCGCGCCCGAAGCGGTGACCTTCTTCGGCCGGTCGTCCACCGGCGGCCGCTTCGGCGACGCCGTGAACGAACGCTCACCCGGGGCCAGCTCCGCCAGCAGCGGGTGACCCGGGCCGAGCTGGGTCGTCGTCGGCTTGATGCCGGCCTTGCGCGTCAGGTCGCGCACGTCGCGGACCTGCGCGTCCGTCATCAGCGTCACGACCGTGCCCGACGCGCCCGCGCGCGCCGTGCGGCCCGAGCGGTGCAGGTACGCCTTGTGCTCGACCGGCGGGTCCGCGTGGATGACCAGGCGGACGTCGTCGACGTGGATGCCGCGGGCCGCGATGTCGGTCGCGACCAGCGTCTTGGCGGCGCCGGACGAGAACGCCTCCAGGTTGCGGGTGCGCGCGTTCTGGCCCAGGTTGCCGTGCAGCTCGACCGCCGGGACACCGGACGCCACGAGCTTGCGCGTCAGCGCCTTCGCGCGGCTCTTCGTCCGGGTGAACACCAGCGTGCGGCCCGGGGCCGCGGTCAGGTCGACCAGCACCGGCAGCCGGTGGGTCTCCTCGAGGTGCAGGACGTGGTGCTCCATCGTCGACACCGGCGACTGCGCCGAGTCGACGCTGTGCGTGATCGGGTCGTTCATGAAGCGCTTGACCAGCACGTCGACGCCGTTGTCCAGCGTCGCGGAGAACAGCATGCGCTGCCCGCGCGACGGCGTCTGGTCCATGATCCGGCGCACCTCGGGCAGGAAGCCCAGGTCGGCCATGTGGTCGGCCTCGTCGAGGACGGTGATCTCGATCGCGTCGAGCTTCACGTGGCCGGAGCGCATGTGGTCGGCGAGCCGGCCGGGGCAGGCGACGACGACGTCGACGCCGTCACGCAGCCGCGTGATCTGCGGGTTCGCGCTCACGCCACCGAAGATGGTGGTCGTCTTCAGGCCCAGCGGCTTCGCCAGCGGCAGGATCGAGGCTTCGATCTGGGTCGCGAGCTCGCGGGTCGGCGCCAGGATCAGCGCGCGGGGGCGGCCCGGCTTGCGCCGCGTCGGGCCCGCCGAGAGGCGCGCCAGCAGGGGCAGGACGAAGCCGTAGGTCTTGCCGGAGCCGGTCCGGCCGCGGCCGAGCACGTCGCGCCCGGCGAGGGTGTGCGGCAGGGTCGCCGCCTGGATGGGGAAGGGCTCGGTGACGCCCTGCGCGGCCAGTGCGTCCACCAGGGTCGTGGGCAGGCCGAGTTCAGCGAAAGTGCTCATAAGTGCATGCGGGCGCCACTGCGCCCTGGTCTCCGTAATCTGAGAAGGGTTGTCCTGCCCGGCGCAGACCGGTCAACGGCCGCGGCGCGTGGTAGTCGACAACAGCAGCGGGCCGAGGCAGAACTGAGCGGCCCGCAAGATCAGTGTAGCCGGTGGGAGTGACGTACCCCTAGTGAGATTGCCCGCACTCGAGGAGACTTGCTAAGTTACCGGTCGGTAATCGAAGAGGAGTGCCATGCTGCTGAACCCGCACGAGTACGACCCGAGCCACTTCGACGCGGAGACGCGCCGGCTGCTCCGGGCCACCATCGACTGGTTCGAGCAGCGCGGCAAGGCGAAGCTGGCCGAGGACTACCACGCCCGCACCTTCTACGCGGACTTCCTCGAGTTCGCGGGCAAGGAAGGCCTGTTCTCGACCTTCCTGACGCCGGCCGCGAACGCCGGCGGGAACCCGGACAAGCGCTGGGACACCGCCCGCGTCGCCGCGCTGTCGGAGATCCTCGGGTTCTACGGCCTGAACTACTGGTACCCGTGGCAGGTCACGATCCTCGGCCTCGGCCCGGTCTGGCAGAGCGGCAACGACGTCGCCCGCAAGCGCGCGGCGGACGCCCTCGACGCCGGCGGCGTCGGCGCCTTCGGACTGTCCGAAAAGGACCACGGCGCCGACATCTACTCGTCCGACCTGGTACTGACGAAGGACGGCGACGGCTACCGCGCCACCGGCTCGAAGTACTACATCGGCAACGGCAACTGCGCGCGCACGGTGTCGGTCTTCGGCCGCATCGACGGCGTCGAGGGCCCGGACCAGTACGTCTTCTTCTACGCCGATTCCGAGCACCCGAATTACCACGTGGTGAAGAACGTGGTGCCGTCGCAGATGTACGTCGCGGAGTTCCGGCTCGAGGACTACCCGGTGCACGCCGACGACATCCTCCACGTCGGCGCCGAAGCCTTCAGCGCCGCGTTGAACACGGTCAACATCGGCAAGTTCAACCTCTGCTTCGGCGGCATCGGCATGGCGACGCACTCGCTGTACGAGGCCATCACGCACGCGCACAACCGCGTCCTGTACGGCAAGCCCGTCACGAACTTCCCGCACGTGCGCCGCGAGTTCGTCGAGGCCTACGCGCGGCTGACCGCGATGAAGCTGTTCTCCGACCGCGCCGTCGACTACTTCCGCAGCGCGCACGCCGAAGACCGCCGCTACCTGCTGTTCAACCCGATCACCAAGATGAAGGTGACGACCGAGGCGCAGAAGGTGATCGGCCTGGTCGCCGACGTCGTCGCGGCCAAGGGCTTCGAGGCCGACACGTACCTCGCGATGTCCAAGAACGACATCGATGGCCTGCCCAAGCTCGAAGGCACGGTGGCCGTGAACCTCGCGCTGATCGCGAAGTTCATGCCCGCGTACCTGTTCGCGCCGCAGGAGTACGCGCCGGTCGGGACCCGCACCGACGCCGCGGACGACGAGTTCCTCTTCCGCCAGGGTCCGGCGCGCGGCCTGTCGAAGGTCCGCTTCCACGACTGGAAGACCGCCTACGCCGGCGCCGCGCACATCCCGAACGTCGCGCTGTTCACCGAGCAGGCGGGGTACCTCGTCAAGCTGCTCACGGAGGCCGCGCCGGACGAGGCCCAGCAGGCCGACCTCGACTTCGGGCTCGCGCTGACCGAGCTGTTCACGCTCATCGTCTACGGCCAGCTGATCCTGGAGCAGGCCGAGATCACCGGCCTCGACGAGGAGGTCGTCGACCAGATCTTCGCCGTGCTGGTGCAGGACTTCAGCGCCGCGGCGGTCGACCTGAACGGCAAGGCGAGCTCGACCGACGCCCAGCAGGCGATCGCCCTGGCCGCGCTGCGCAAGCCGGTGGTGGACGCCGAGCGCTTCGAGAACGTCTGGACGAGGGTCCGCGAGCTTTCCGGGGTCTACGCTATGCACCCGTGATGGCCAGGAAGTACCAGCTCGGCGTGATGCGCAAGGCCGCGAACGTCGTCGTGACGGCGTTGCTGGAGCGCGGGATCCCGGTCAACGGGCGCACCGGCTACCTGCTGACCACGCGAGGACGCAAGAGCGGAGTGGACCGGACCACTCCGGTCAACGTCCTCGAGGTCGGCGGTGACCGCTGGCTCGTCTCGCCGTACGGGCAGGTCGGCTGGGTGCACAACCTGCGCGCCGACGCCACCGCCCGGCTGCGGCGCGGCCGCACGCGCGAGACGTGGTCCGTCGAAGAGGCCGACGCCGCGGCGGCCGGGCCGGTGCTGCGCGCGTACGTGCGCAAGATCCCCGTGACGGCGCCGTTCTTCGACGCGAAGCTCAGCGACTCCGCCGAAGCCTTCGCCGCGGAAGCCGATCGACACCCGGTCTTCCGGTTGGCAAGATCGCGAGGGTGAACCGAGAGCGGGCGGCGGAACTCATCTGGGATGCGTGGCAGACCGGGAAACGCCTCGACGGCCTTCCCGACGACGCCCGCCCGCGCGACCTCGCCGAGGGCATGGCCGCGCAGACGGCGCTCGCCGCGCTGGCCGGGCCGGTGTCCGGCTGGAAGATCGCCGCGACGACCGCGTACGCCCGCCAGTACCTCGACGTCCCCGGCCCGCTGGCGGGGGTGATGTTCGAGCGGTTCCGCCACGCCGAGGGCGAGCCGGTGCCGGCCGACACGATGACGATGGGCGTCGCCGAGCCCGAGTTCGCCTTCCGGCTCAAGGCCGACCCCGGGCTGTCGCCGTCGCTGACCGCGGTGCTCGACGCCGTGGACACGATGGTCCTCGCGCTCGAGATGCCGGACAGCCGCTACACCGACCACCGGCACGCGGGCGGGCCGCAGCTGCTGGCCGACGTCGCGTGCGCGGGCCGGTTCGTCGAGGGGCGGGCGGTGCCGGGCTGGCGCGACCTCGACCTCCCGCGGCAGCAGGTCGTCCTGCACGCCGACGGCGAGGAGTTCTCGCGCGGCAGCGGCAGCCTGGTGCTCGGCGACCCGCGGCTGGCGCTGCACTGGCTGGCGATGGAACTGCCCCGCCACGGCCTCGCGTTGCGCCCCGGCGACATCGTGACGACGGGGACGGCGACCCCGCCGTGCCCGATCCACGCCGGCGGGCAGGTGGTCGCCGACTTCGGCGCGCTGGGCGCGGTCGAGGTGCGGTTCGCCGGGGGAGGGTAATTCGGCGGATCCGGGGCTATCGTCGGCGCGTGGGCGAGCGCGGCAGGCCACGGCACCCCGACCGGCTGACCCCCGCCGAGTGGCGGGTGGTCGACGCGGTCCGCCACGGCCTGAGCAACGGCGAGATCGCGAGGCGGCGCGGCACGAGCCGGGACGCCGTCAAGTTCCACGTCGGCAACGCCGTCCGCAAGCTCGGCCTGACCGGACGGGCCGAGCTGCGCACGTGGCGCGGCGCCGCGGCGGACAGTGCGCTCGCGGGCCGGGTTTCGGAGGAGGCACCGATGCTGGGACCGATCGGCCAGGTTTCGCGGACCGTGACGGATCTCGACCGGGCAAAGGCGTTCTACGGCGACGTGCTCGGCCTGGAACACCTCTACACGTTCGGGGACTTGGCGTTCTTCGACTGCGACGGCGTCCGGCTGTTCCTGACGGCGGGCGAGCCGCGCGGAGCGGAGTCGGTGCTGTACTTCACGGTCCCGGACATCGACGCGGCGTACGACTCGCTGCGCGCGCGGGGCGTCGAGTTCGTCGGCGCGCCGCACCTGATCTTCCGCCACGAGTCCGGGGTGGAGGAGTGGATGGCGTTCTTCACCGACCCCGACGGCCACGCGACCGCGATCATGGCGCGCGTTCCGCCTGGTTAGAGTGACCGGGTGCTGACGTTCCGTGCCGGGTTCGTGGTGTTGGCCACGGTGGTCTTCGTGCTCGACGCGGGGTTCTGGTGGTTCGCGCGGGCTCAGCACCAGACGACGGCCCGCATCGGCTTCCTCGTGGCGTTCGTCGTGCTGCTGGCGCTGCTCGCTTTGGCCGCCGGGCTGGTCCGGTGGGAGATCGCGGCCCCGCTGGGAGCGGCGTCGACGTCCGGCTTGTTCTTCGTGGGGGCGGCGGCGATCTTCAGCGTGGGCTTCGGGTTCCTGCTGGCGGCGGTGGTGGAGGCGGCCCTGCTGAGGCGGCTGGTGCTGGACGCGTCCCCGGTGGGCTGGCGCGGCGGAACCGGGGTGATCAGCTCGGCGGCCGCGGTGGTGCCGGGGGTGTTGTTCGTGGTCGGCTTGGCCGCGCTGCGCTGAGCGCGACGGGATCGCAGAGGATGCTTTGCAAAGGGCTCTCTGCGGTTTAGGCTGAGCCCATGACCGAGGATCGCCGGACCGGGGCGTCACGACCGATCGACGCGCGGATGCTCCGGGCGCTGGCCCACCCGCTGCGGATGCGCATGCTCGACCTGTTGCAGGCGGACGGTCCCGCCACCGCGACCGGGCTGGGGAAGCGGGTCGGCGAAAGCTCCGGAACCACCAGCTGGCACCTGCGTCTGCTGGCCGGAGCCGGCCTGGTCGAAGAGGACACCGAACGCGGGAACAAGCGCGAGCGCTGGTGGCGCTCGGTGGAGGAGTCGACGCGGATGCGGGCCGCGGACTTCATCGACGACCCGGACCTCGCCGCTCCCATGGACATGTTCCTGCGGTCCGTGATCGAGCAGCGCTACCAGGCGGAGTCGCAGTTCCTCAGCGAACTGCCGAGGTGGGTGGGGGAGTGGTACGACAAGGCCGTTTTCGGCGACGCGAGGTTGTCCCTCACGCCCGAGGAAACGGTGGCGATGAGCGACGAGATCGACGCGGTGATCAACCGCTACCGCCGGGACGCGCGCCCGGGCGACCACAGCGTGATCGCGCACTGGTCGGCGTTCCCGCGGCAAGCGCAACCAGAGGAACCCGACACATCGAAGCCAGGCTGAGGGGGACGAACGTGGTGCACTTCTTGATGGCGGAAGACCTGGTCCGCGAACGAGAGACCGAGCTGAGAGCGGCGCGGCGCCAATCTCGCGGGCGGACCGTCACGCGACGGCAGCGCCTCGGGTGGCTGCTCGTCGAAACGGGCCTGAGGCTCGTGGCGAGCCGGGATCGGACGCGCCGCAGTCAGGCAGCGGTTTCTGCGGTCACGTGACACGGCTGGTGGTGGGCCTGGCCGCGCTACGCCGACCCGGGCGTGCCCCCGCCACTCCTAGGGGGGCGTGCCCTGGTCCAGTCTATCGGCGCTCACCGACGAACCTGGCCGGAAAGCCACCGACCGGCGGAGTTGTCCACAACTCCGCCGGCCTGTGGATACCGAGGTCCTACTTGCCGAACCCGGCGCGCCGCAGCGCGTCCGCCATCGAGCCGCTGCCGCCCGAGCCGGAGCCGGAATTCCCGCCCCGACCGCCACCACCACCGGAGCCGCCGCGCTGACCGCCCCCGCCGCCCGAACCGCCACGACGCTGACCACCGCCGCCACCGCCTTGACCCCGGTCACGACCCCCACCGCCGCCACCGCGGTTCCCAGCCGGGGCACCCGGCTCGTCGTCCAACCGCAGCGTCAGCGAAATCCGCTTCCGCGGCACATCGACGTCCAGAACCTTCACCTTCACGATGTCCCCGGGCTTCACGACTTCCCGAGGATCCTTCACAAAATTCTTCGACAGCGCCGAAACGTGCGCGAGCCCGTCCTGGTGCACGCCCACGTCGATGAACGCCCCGAACGCCGCCACGTTCGTCACGACTCCCTCGAGCCGCATTCCCGGCTTCAGGTCGCCGATCTTGTCCACGCCCTCCGCGAACGTCGCCGTCTTGAACGCCGGGCGGGGGTCGCGGCCCGGCTTGTCCAGCTCCGCCAGGATGTCCGTCACCGTCGGGAGACCGAACGTCTCGTCCACGAACTGCGCCGGCTTCAACGACGACAGCGTCCGCGTGTTGCCGATCAGCGAGCGCAGGTCCGTGCCCGTCGCCGACAGGATGCGCCGGACCACCGGGTACGCCTCCGGGTGCACCGACGACGAGTCGAGCGGGTCGTCGCCGTCCGGGATGCGCAGGAAGCCCGCGCACTGCTCGAACGCCTTCGGGCCGAGGCGCGCGACCTCCTTCAGCGCCGTCCGGGAGCGGAACGGCCCGTTCGTGTCGCGGTGGGAGACAATGTTCTCCGCCAGCCCCGTCGTGATGCCCGAGACGCGGGTCAGCAGGGGCGCCGACGCCGTGTTGACGTCCACGCCGACCGCGTTCACGCAGTCCTCGACCACCGCGTCGAGGGAGCGCGACAGCGAAACCTCGGACAGGTCGTGCTGGTACTGCCCGACACCGATCGACTTCGGGTCGATCTTCACCAGCTCGGCCAGCGGGTCCTGCAGCCGTCGCGCGATCGAGACCGCGCCGCGCAGCGAGACGTCCATGTTCGGCAGCTCCGCCGAAGCGAACGCCGACGCCGAGTACACCGACGCGCCCGCCTCGGACACGATCGCCTTGGTCAGCTTCAGCTCGGGGTGCTTCTTGATGAGCTCGATCGCGAGCTTGTCCGTCTCGCGCGACGCCGTGCCGTTGCCGATCGAGATCAGGTCGACCTGGTGCCGGGCGCACAGCGCCGCCAGCTCCGCGATCGACTGGTCCCACTTGTTCGCCGGCTGGTGCGGGTAGATGACGTGGGTGTCGACGACCTTGCCGGTCGCGTCCACGACGGCCACCTTGACGCCGGTGCGGAAGCCCGGGTCGAGGCCCATCGTGGCGCGGGTGCCGGCCGGCGCGGCCAGCAGCAGGTCGCGCAGGTTGGCCGCGAAAACGCGCACGGCGTCGTCCTCGGCCGCCTGGCGCAGCCGCATCCGCAGGTCGATGCCCAGGTGCAGGAGGATCTTGGTGCGCCACGCCCAGCGCACGGTGTCGCCGAGCCACTTGTCGCCCGGCCGGCCCTGCTGCGTGATGCCGAACTTCGCGGCGATGCGCGTCTCGTAGTCGGTCGGGCCGACCTGCGGCTCGTCGGTGGGCTCGTCCGGCGACATGGTGAGGTCGAGGACCTCTTCCTTCTCGCCGCGCAGCATCGCGAGGATCCGGTGCGAGGGGAGCTTGGTGTACGGCTCGGAGAAGTCGAAGTAGTCCGAGAACTTCGCGCCTTCCTCCTCCTTGCCCGCGCGCACCTTGGCGACCAGGTGACCCTGGCCCCACATCTTCTCGCGCAGGTCACCGATGAGGTCGGCGTCCTCGGCGAAGCGCTCGACGAGGATCGAGCGGGCGCCGTCGAGGGCGGCCTGCGCGTCCGCGACGCCCTTGTCCGCGTCGACGAACACCGCGGCCGCGGCCTGCGGGTCGGTCGTCGGGTCGTTCAGCAGGCCGTCGGCCAGCGGCTCGAGGCCCGCTTCGCGCGCGATCATGGCCTTCGTGCGACGCTTCGGCTTGAACGGGAGGTAGATGTCCTCCAGCCGTGACTTCGTGTCCGCGGCGAGGATCGACGCCTCGAGGGCCTCGTCCAGCTTGCCCTGGCTGCGGATGGATTCGAGCACCGCGAGCCGGCGCTCGTCGAGTTCCCGCAGGTAGCGCAGCCGCTCTTCGAGCGTGCGCAGCTGCGCGTCGTCGAGCATGCCGGTGACTTCCTTGCGGTACCGCGCGATGAACGGGACGGTCGAACCGCCGTCGAGCAGCTCGACGGTGGCCTTGACCTGTCCTTCGCGCACGCCCAGTTCTTCGGCGATCCTCTGCTCGACCGACACGCTCACTGCTACACGCTCCTGCTTCGCCTGGTTCCGATCGTCTCATTCTGCCGTTTCCGCCACCCCGACTTTCGGATGGGGCTCCTTGACAATCATATTGGTCTAGTCCATTTTGTGGTGACCTGCCTCACCGCCTTCGTGGAGGTCGCCCGTGGTCCCCAAGGTTCGTCTAGCCCTGCTTTCGTTACTTTCCGTGGTCGCGCTGAGTCTCGGCGTGACGTTCGTCCTCGCCGGCAACGCCTCGGCGGCGAACATCCTGGCCAACCCCGGCTTCGAAGCCGGCACCTCGGGCTGGACGTGCACCTCCCCGCCGACCGCGGTGAGCAGCCCGGTCCACAGCGGGAGCCGTGCGCTGAACGTGACGCCGACGTCGTCGGACAACGCGCAGTGCTCGCAGACGCTCACCGTCTCGGCGAACACGGCCTACAAGCTGTCGGCCTGGGTCCAGGGCAGCTACGTCTACCTGGGCGTTTCCGGCTCGGCGACGACCAGCACGTGGACCCCGGGCACCAGCGGCTACCAGCAGCTGTCGCTGAGCTTCACGACCGGCTCGAGCACGTCGCTGACGGTGTACCTGCACGGCTGGTACGGCCAGCCGACGTACTACGCCGACGACGTCAGCCTCGACGGCCCGGGCACCCCGCCGCCGACGACGCCGACCACGCCCACGACGCCGACCACGCCGACGACCCCGCCCACCACCACGACCCCGCCGACGACGACCACGCCGCCGCCCACGCAGGGTGACCTGCCGAAGCACGTCCTGACCGGCTACTGGCAGAACTTCTACAACGGCGCCAAGGCGCTGAAGCTGGCCGACGTCCCGACGAAGTACAACATCATCGCGGTGTCGTTCGCGGACGCCACGGGCACGCCGGGCGCGGTGAGCTTCACGCTCGATTCAGGCCTGTCGTCGCAGCTCGGCGGCTACACGGACGCGCAGTTCAAGGCCGACATCAAGACGGTCCAGGCGCGCGGCCAGCGGGTCATCATCTCGGTCGGCGGCCAGAACGGCACGATCAGCGTGAGCGACTCTTCGTCGGCGAACAACTTCGCGAACAGCGTCAAGTCGCTGATCTCGAACTACGGTTTCGACGGCGTCGACATCGACCTCGAGAACGGCATCAACGCGACGTACATGGGCCAGGCGCTGCGCAGCATCTACAACGGCGGCGGCAAGGTGATCACGATGGCGCCGCAGACGATCGACATGCAGTCCACCCAGGGCGGCTACTTCCAGCTGGCGCTGGGCATCAAGGACATCCTGACGGTCGTCAACATGCAGTACTACAACTCCGGCACGATGCTCGGCTGCAACGGCAGCGTGTACGCGCAGGGCACGGTCGACTTCCTGACGGCGCTGGCGTGCATCCAGCTCCAGGGCGGCCTGCGCGCGGACCAGGTTGGGCTGGGCCTCCCGGCGTCCTCACAGGCGGCGGGCGGCGGCTACCAGGCCCCGTCGAACACGGTGTCGGCGCTGAACTGCCTGGCGCGAGGAACATCGTGCGGCTCATTCAAGCCGTCGGCGACATACCCGACGATCCGCGGCGCGATGACGTGGTCGATCAACTGGGACGCGTCGAACGGGTACGCGTTCGCCAACACGGTGTCGGCCGGGCTCGCGGGCCTGCCGTAACCGTGCGCTGAAAGGCCCTCCCGGAAGCGCGGTCCGGGAGGGCCTTTTCGCGTTCTAGCCGCGCAGCTCGGTCCGCAGCGCTTCGACGTCGGCTTCCGCGGCGAGGAGGATGGTCCGGAACGGGACCCCGGCGTTGCCCGGACGGCCCAGCGGGTTCGCCCACTCCCGCGCGGCCCGCCCGAGGATTCCGAGGAGGGTCCGCCGGCCTTCCGCGTCGCCGCCCAGCAACCGCATCGGCTCCTCGACGACGACCAGGTACCGGTCCGCCGGCAGCCAGTTCAGGTCGCGCAGGCAGTCGGAGAGGGCGTCCCAGTTCCAGCCGAAGTAAGCCGGGAACCGCAGCGCGTCCGAGAACTGGCCGAACAGCTCGTCCTCGCTCCTAGCGGCGGCACCGTCGATCCGGGCGACGGCGACCACGCCTGGCGGCGGGACGGCTTCGACTGCCGCGATCCCCTGGTCCCGGGGCAGGACGATGATGCCAGGTGTCGTCCACATGGGGACATTGTCGTCGCCGGCCGCTCACTTCTCGTAGGTGGTGACGTCGAAGCTGACTTTCGTCGCGCTCACAGCAGTCAGGCGGACCGCCGCGAAGCGTCCGTCGGAAGTCTTGACGCAGTAGCCCTGGCCGGCCGCCAGGTCATCGATTGCGTACCGGCCGTTTTCGTATCCGGTCTCCTCGCGGCACGATTGGTAGCTGCCCGTGGCCGAGCCGGGGAGCTTCACCGTCGCGCTCCAGCCGACGTAGCCGAAGTCGCGACCGTTGAAGCTCAGGTCGTTCTTGCCGGTGAAGGAGCCGGTGGTGCCCCATTGCGGATCCGACGCGGGGCTGTCGAGGTCTACCGTGAAGTCGCGCGCGATGCTGACATTTCCCTCGTGCCGCACGGTTCCCCCAGTCTGGGCCGTGGTGGGGGAGGCTTCGGTGGCCGGCGGGGAAGTCTGCTGCTTCAGGCTGCTGATTTCCTGCTGGGCCGAGGTCAGCCGGCTGCCCCGGTCGGCGGCGGTCGACTCCGCGAGGCTCTTCTCGCGGTTGGCGTTCACCGTCAACAGGGTCAAGAGGCTGGCGGCCACCGTCAGCAACCCGGAGACCACCGCGAGGACCTGGCCGATGGTCTTCCACTTCTCCTCGGAACGGCGCGGCGGCGGCCCGGGCGTCGTCGGGTGGGTGACGGTCACTTCCGGCCTCCGGTCTCGTCGGGAACCGGCTTCGGCCGGTCCACCTGCCCAGAGTCGCCCGAAGCGAGCGAACTGCTACACCGGCGTGATCGGCAACCTCAGTGCCCCCGGCGCCTCCGACGGCACCACCGGGTTCTTCGGCACCACCGGCGCCACCCGCTGATACGGCGACCCCAACGCCGGCCGCGGATCCGACTCACCCCGATTCGGCCAGAAAGCCATCGCCCGCTCGGCCTGCGCCGTGATCGTCAGCGACGGGTTCACCCCCAGGTTCGCCGAGATCGCCGACCCGTCGACAACGTGCAGCCCCGGATACCCGAACACTCGCTGATAAGGATCCACGACCCCGGTCGAAGCCGAATCCCCGATCGCGCACCCGCCGATGAAATGGCCCGTGATCGGGATGTTCGCCATGTCCGTCCACGCGCCCTGGGGCAGCCCGCCGATCTTCGAAGCCACCCGGCGCGTCACCTCGTGCCCGGCCGGGATCCAGGACGGCGAAGGCGCTCCGGAACCCTGGCGAGTCGTCATCCGGCGGCCGAACAACCCACGCTTCGTGTACGTCGTCACCGAATTGTCCAAAGTCTGCATCACCAGCAGCCCGATCATCCGCTCCGACCAGCGCCGCGGGTTGTGGATGCGCAGCAGATGACGGCGCTGCCGCCACAGCTCGCGCAACCCCAGGACCCAGCGACGGCGGCCCGCGACGCCGTCCACCAGCACCGTGGCCATCAGGCCCATCACGTTGCTGCCCCGCCCGTACCGCACCGGCTCCACGTGCGTCACGTCGTCCGGGTGGATCGACGACGTGATCGCGACACCCCGCGTGTAGTCCGTGTCCGGGCGCAGCGACCTCGCCGCCAGTACCGCCTCCGAGTTCGTCCGCGCCAGCAGACCCAGTCGCGGGGAAAGCGAAGGCAGAACACCGGTGTCGCGCATGCGGTGCAACAACCGCTGCGTTCCCAACGCCGCGGCCGAGAACACCACCTGCGACGCCGTGAACGTCCGGCGGGAAACGCCGCCGGTCCGCCGCGTGTCGACCGCGTACCCGCCGGGCACCGGCCGCACCGTCACCGCGGTGGTCAAGGGGTGAACGACGGCACCCGCCTGCTCGGCCAGGTACAGGTAGTTCTTCACCGTGGTGTTCTTCGCCCCGACCCGGCAGCCGGTCATGCACTCGCCGCACAACGTGCACGACGAACGCAGCGGGCCGGCCCCGCCGAAGAACGGGTCCACTCCGGACTGTCCGAAGTAGACGCCGACCGGGGTTCGGCGGTACGTGTGGCCGATGCCCATGTCCTCGGCCACCTCGAGCAGCACCCGGTCCGCGGCCGTCGTCGCCGGGTTCTCGACCACGCCCAGCATCCGCTTCGCCTGGTCGTAGTACGGCGCCAGCTCGTCCTTCCAGTCGGTGATGTGCGCCCACTGGGGATCGGCGTAGAACTTGTCCGGTGGCTCGTACAGCGTGTTCGCGTACACCAGCGAACCGCCGCCGACGCCGGAGCCGCTCATCACGAACGTGTTCTTCAGCAGCGTCAGCCGCTGGATGCCGAAACACCCCAGCGCGGGCGCCCACAGGTACTTCCGCAGCCGCCACGACGTCTTCGCGAACTCGTCGTCGGCGAACCGGCGGCCGGTCTCCAGCACGCCGACGCGGTAGCCCTTCTCGGTCAGCCGCAGCGCCGTGACGCTCCCGCCGAAGCCCGACCCGATCACCAGGACGTCGTAGTCCATCACGCCACCACCCGGAAGTCGGCGGGTTCGAGCCGCCGGGTCCGGCGGTCGTACTCGGTGACCAGGCCCGGCCAGTTGGTCGTCACCCGGCCGTCGGCCTGCCGGTACCAGCTCGTGCAGGCGCTCCACACGCTGTGACCCAGCCGCCCCTGGACCTCCCGGTCGTAACGCTCCTCGACCTCCGCCCGTACGTCCACGTAGGACACGCCGGGCCGCGCGAGCTGCTCGACCGCCTGGCGGATGTAGCGCGCCTGCCGCTCGATCATGTAGATGATGGACCCGGCGCCGAGGTTGGTGTTCGGCCCGTAGACGCAGAACATGTTGGGGAACCCGGGCACGGCGATGCCCAGGTAGGCCCGCGCGCCCCCGGCCCACTCGTCCCGCAGGGACCGCCCGCCGAGGCCGCGCACCTCCAGCCGGCCGAGGAAGTCCGTCGCGGCGAACCCGGTGCCGTAGACCAGGACGTCCGCGTCGATCTCGGTCCCGTCCTCGACGCGCACGCCGCGCGGCGTGATCGAAGAGATCCGCCGCGTCTCGACGTCGACGTCCGGTTGCGCCAGCGCGGGCAGGTACTCGTTGGTGAACAGGATCCGCTTGCAGCCCAGGGGATAGGCCGGCTTCAGCTTCGCGCGCAGCTCCGGGTCCTTGATGTGGCGACGGCGCAGCTGCGCCGTCCGCAGCTCGAACATCTTCGCCAGCACGGGGTGCTTAGTCATCGCGTACGTCGCGTATTCGGCGAGCAGGAAGATCCGCAGCCGCCCGAGCAGCTGCGTGGGCGGCACGTGCTCGAACAGCCAGTGCTGCCACCGCCGGTAGGTCGGATCGGACTTCGCCATGACGTACGGCGGCGTGCGCTGGAAGACCGTGACGTGCTTCGCGCGCTTGCGCAGCTCGGGCACGAACTGGACGGCGCTGGCCCCGGTCCCGATGACGGCGACGCGCTTGCCGGCCAGGTCGACGTCGTGGTCCCAGCGCGCCGAGTGGAAGGCGTCGCCGCCGAAGCTCTCGCGGCCCGGGATGTCCGGCAGCACCGGCCGCGACAGCTGGCCGACGGCGGGGACGAAAACGTTTGCCTCGTGCGTTTCACCGCTCCGGGTCTCGACGCGCCAGACCCCGCGTCCCTCGTCGAACGCGGCGCCGGTGACCTCGGTCCGGTAGCGGATGTGCGGCTCGAGCCCGTACTTCGCGATGACGCGCCGCAGGTAGCCCAGGATGTCCGGCTGGTGCGAGAACCGCTTCGGCCAGCGCGGGTTCGGCTCGAAGGAGAACGAGTAGAGCGGCGACGGGATGTCGCACGCGGCGCCGGGGTAGGTGTTGTCCCGCCAGACGCCGCCGGGCTCGGCCGCGCTCTCCAGGATCGTGAAGTCGGTGAACCCGGCGCGCTTCAGCTCGATCGCCGTCCCGATGCCGCCGAAACCGGTGCCCACGATCAGCACCGACGGCCCCTTCGCCGAACTACTCATGCGAGGAAAGCTACGCAGCCGAAGCCTGTGACAACAGGCCACGAACGGTCACTCGATCGAGAATTCCGGCCAGCCGTCAGTCCGGCGCGTGGATGCGCACCTCCCGGGTCTCCGCGTCCGGCTCCGCCCAGGTCAGCAGGCGTCCGGCCGCGCTCTCCAACGCCGCGAGGTCGCGCTTCGGCAGCTTCTCGAACGGCGACAGCTCCAGCACCGCGGCCTTGCGCTCCCAGAACCCGCGGACGTACCCGCCCACCAGCAGCGTGCCCTTGACCAGCCCGTTCTGCGTGATCACCCGCTTGCGGTGCGCGTCGGAGATGACCCGGGTCCGGTCCGCGTACGACAGGAGCGTCTGGTCGAACGGGCCCAGCAGCCGGGGCGGAGCCGGGACGTCCTCGTCCGGCACGGAAAGCTCCGGCAGGTCCAGCAGCTCGCGCCCGTCTTCATCGCGGTGCCGCCGGAGGTCCATCGAAGCCGCCACCTCGCCCAGCCGGGTGATGCCGGCCCACGTCTGGACGTCGGCCACCGTCGCCGGGCCGAACGCGCGCAGGTAGCGCGAAATCAGCGAAGCGGGCGAAGGTGGGGGTAGCGGCGCGCCCACCCACTGGTCGAGGCACGCGTACGTCGTCTGCCCGGCCTTGCCCCAGATCGCCCGCGGCGGAGTCTGGACCAGCGGCAACCGCCCCCGGGCCAGGTGCGTCAGGGAGGCCGCGGGGACGTCCCAGCGCCGCGCCAGCTCGGCACCCAGCGCTGTGCTGGACAACGCCGAAGCGGCCAGTAGCTCACGCGCCGCCGAGGCGACGGCGTCGTGGTCCAGGCCGGCCAGCGCCTTCGCGTGCAGCGTGTTCGTCTTGAGGTCGCGGTCGTAGAGCACTTGGACCGCCGGCCGCCACGCCAGTGCGTCCGCCGCCGTCACCAGGTGGACCGTGCCGCGCATCAGCGCGATCCGGACCACCTGCCTGCTCTCCAGCAGCGCGGCCAGGTCGGCGGGCCGGAAGCCGTGCAGCCGCGCCCACAGCGCGTAGTACGGCGGGAACGGCGCTTGCGCCTGGAGCCCCGCGAGGTGCTCGACGGCGTCGAGCGCGGACATCTTCGCGCGGCGAAGCAGCAGCTGGCGCTCCAGCGTCGCCCGGTTCAGTGCCTGTCGGCTCACCGTCGTGGTCACCGGGCCACCCTAGCGAGCGGCACCGACAGTTCCGGGTCCATAATCCGGCCATGGCCGAGCTCGCCGCGCCCGCCGTCGGGGACTGGGACTTCCCGCGCGGCACCGCGAGCATCGAGCTGATGACCCGGTTCGCCGCCGACCGCGGCCTGCCCGCCGGGAAGCTCCTCGCCGCGACGACGCTCTCGCCGGAGCTCCTCGCCGACCCGTCGGTGCAGGTCGACGCGCGTCAAGAACTGGCCGTCGTCCGCGCGCTGGCCGAACTGGACGGCTCGGACGCGACGGCACTGGAGCTCGGCCGCCGCTACCGCGTCACCACCTTCGGCATCTTCGGGTTCGCCTGCATCAGCAGCCCGACCCTGCGGGACGCGATGCTGTTCTCCCTGCGCTACTTCGACCTCAGCTTCGCCTTCTGCATCCCGCACGTCGAGCTGGAGAGCGACCGCCTGACGCTGGAACTGGACGACAGCCGCGTGCCCGCCGACGTCGCCCGGTTCCTCGTGCTGCGCGACCTCGCGGCGATCTTCTCGGTGATGCGCGACCTGCTGCCGGAGATCGTGCTGGACGACCTGAGCTTCCGGCACGAGTCGTCCACAGTGGACACCTATCGGGCCGCGTTCGGCCTGGTGCCGCGGTTCGGTGCCGACGCCTGCCGCGCGACGCTCGACCCCGCGCTGCTGATGCTGCCGCTGCCGCAGGCCAACGACCAGACCGTCGCGCTGTGCGCCGCGCAGTGCGAAGCGCTCGTCGCGCGCAAACGCCGCCGGTCGGGCATCTCGCAGCAGGTCCGGGAACGCCTGGTCCGGCTCGGCGGCGTCGACGCCGGCATGGACGAGATCGCACGCCAGCTGACGCTCAGCACGCGCACGCTGCGGCGGCGCCTGACCGAGTCCGGCACCAGCTACCGCGCGCTGGTCGACGAGGTCCGCCAGACGCTGGCCGAAGAGCTGCTCGACACCGGCGTCCTGTCGGTCGAGGACGTCGCGTACCGGCTCGGGTACGCCGAGGCGTCGAGCTTCATCTACGCGTTCAAGCGCTGGACCGGGATGACGCCGGCGGCGTTCGCACGGCGCTTCCGGGCCGCTCGGCAAGCACCGCCGGGTAGGTGAGCTTGAGCAGGTTGAGGATCGAGTCGGTGAGGAAGGTGCGCAGGGCCGCGCGGTCGAGCGTGCCGCGGATCAGCCATTCGCGCGACGCGGCCCGCAGCATCCCGCCGAACGACCGGATCATCGCGCGCAGCTCCTCGCGGCCGTCGGTGACGTCGGTCATTAGCGCGGCTTCCAGCACCCGGTCGGCGGCGATCTCGTCGGCTTCCAGCATGATCCGCTCGATCTCGGGGTCGCGGCCCGCGGACTCGGGGCCGATGACGGTCAGCCAGGCGTCGCGGTTGCGGTCCACGACGTCGATCCACCGCTCGACGCCGATCGTCAGCCGCTCTTCCATCGTGGTGTCCGGCAGCGCTTCGGTGACCGGCGCGGGCACGATCATCAACTGCCGCACCACTTCCAGGTACAGCTCGCGCTTGCCGCCGAAGTAGTGGTTGATGAGCGGCCGCGCCACCCCGGCCGCCTCGGCGATGTCCGAAGTGGACACCGAGGCGTAGCTGCCCGCGCCGAACAGGTGCCGGGCGGCGGCGAGGATCTCCGCGCGCCGTTCGGCCGGTTCGAGACGGCGCCGCCGCGGCCGGGTCCCACTGGTCATCCGCTCAGCCTCGCGGGGGAGCGGCATGCTGTCAACAAGTAGTTGACCCATTGTCAAAGAGTGGCTCCGGTGGCGGGCAACGGGTGTTTCGCGCAAACCTTTGTCGTTACGCAACCGGAACAACCGGCCGGTAACTTCCCGGCGCCCGGATGCGACGAGACGGCAGAGGCCAGCGACCGGGGGTAGGAGCCAGATGACCGAAGAAGGCGCGCCGATCCGGCCGGCCGGACGCTGGGTGAGCGTCCGCCTGCAGCATCGTCACGTCAGCTTCGACGAGGGCTTCGAAGCGGACGAGCCGCTCCCGGACGGCGACTGCGCGGACGACGAGTCCCTGTCGTACTCGGGAATAGTGATCACGGGCTACGACGAGGGTTCGAAGGTTTCCGAGCGCTGGATCCCGTTGGGCATCGACCCGTCCGAAGCGGACGACGAGCGGTTGATCGAGCAACTGCGCGAAGCCCTTCTCTGGCAAGCGGGGCGCCCGCCCCAGGTCGCCGAGGACTGACGCTACGACCCGGTGCGCAGGCCTTCGAAAGCCACCTTGCACACCGCGTCCGCCACCTCCGTCGCCGACGAGCCGCGCCGCGGCTTGTACCACTCGATCAGCGAGTTCACCATGCCGAAGATCAGCCGCGCGGTCACCGCCGGGTCGACGTCCGGGCGGATGTCGCCCTCCGCCTCCGCCTGCTTCACCAGGTCCGTCACCAGCAGGTCGAACTCGCGGCGGCGGGCCAGCGCCGCTCGCTCCACCTTCGTGTTGCCGCGGACCCTCAGCAGCAGCGTCACGAACGGCAGCCGGTCGGCCAGCACCAGCACGCTGCCGCGCACCAGGTGCTCCAGCCGGTCGATCGCGCGCCCGTCGAGCTGCGACGTCGAAGCCGCCACTTCGAACAGCCCGTCCAGCGCCCGGTCGACCGCCAGCCGCAGCAGTTCCTCCTTGCTGGGCACGTGGTGGTAGATCGCCGACTTCGTGATGCCGAGCTTGCGGGAGAGGTCCTCCATGCTCGTGCCGTCGTACCCGCGCTCGTTGAACAGCCGGACCGCCACCTGCAGCAGCGATTCGAGGTCGTAGCCCGGGCGCCCGCGACGCGGTGTGGTCACGTCGGGTTCCGCTGGTCGATGATCCGCCGCATCTTGCCCATCGATCGCTCGAGGGTGTCCGGGTCGACGACGTCCACCGACACCGTCACGCCCACGCCGTCCTTCACGCCCGAGATCAGCGAGGCAGCGGCCTGCTCCCGGGCGGCGGCCGAAGCGTCGTGGCGCGCCTCGACCAGCACGGTCAGGTGGTCGAGCCGCCCGCGCGTGGACCGGACGAGCTGGAAGTGCGGGCTCAGCGATTCCGTGCGCAGCACGATTTCCTCGATCTGCGTCGGGAAGACGTTGACCCCGCGCAGGATGATCAGGTCGTCCGTGCGGCCGGTGACCTTGTCCATCCGCCGGAACGCCGGGCGCGCGGTCCCCGGGGACAGCGCCGTGAGGTCCCTGGTGCGGTAGCGGATGATCGGCAGCGCCTGCTTCGTCAGCGAGGTGAACACCAGCTCGCCGGTTTCGCCGTCACTCAGCACGTTCTCGGCGAAGGGGTCGATCACCTCGGGGTAGAAGTGGTCCTCCCAGATGTGCAGGCCGTCCTTCGTCTCGACGCACTCCTGCGCGACGCCCGGGCCCATCACCTCGGACAGCCCGTAGATGTCGACGGCGTCGATCGCGAACCGCTCTTCGATCTCGGCGCGCATCTGCTCGGTCCACGGCTCCGCGCCGAAGATGCCCACCTTGAGCGAGCTCGCGCGCGGGTCGACGCCCTGGCGCTCGAACTCGTCGAGCAGCGTCAGCATGTACGACGGCGTGACCATGATGATCTCGGGCTCGAAATCGGTGATCAGCTGGACCTGGCGCGCCGTCATCCCGCCCGACGCGGGGATCACCGTGCAGCCCAGCTTCTCCGCGCCGTAGTGCGCGCCGAGACCGCCGGTGAACAGGCCGTAGCCGTACGCGTTGTGCAGCTTGTGGCCCGGACGGCCGCCGGCGGCGTGGATCGACCGGGCCATCACCGTCGCCCAGGTGTCGATGTCCTGCTCGGTGTACCCGACGACAGTGGCCTTGCCGGTCGTGCCGCTGGAGGCGTGGATGCGCCGCACCTGGTCCTGCGGCACCGCGAACATCCCGAACGGGTAGTTCTCCCGCAGGTCCTGCTTCGTCGTGAACGGGAACTTCGCCAGGTCGGCGAGCTCCTTGCAGTCGTCCGGGTGGACGCCGGCGTCGTCGAACTTCTTCCGGTACGCCGGAACGTTCGTGTACGCGTGCCGGAGTGTCCATTGCAGACGCTCGAGCTGCAGGGCGGCCAGCTCGTCGGCGGAGGGGTTCGCCTCGATCATGCATCGCCTCGTTTCGCGGAGATGGCGCGGCTGCGGCCGCGGAATTCGGCGACGACCTCGGGCCCTTCGGGGGTGTCCCGGTGCACGGTGACGTCGTAGATGCCGTTGCGGCCGTAGCGGGTGCGCTCGGTGGCCGTGGCGACGAGGTGGTCCCCGAGCCGGCCGGCCGCGACGAACGAGATTTCGGCGCCGGCGGCGACCGTCACCGGCCCGTGGGTGTTGCAGGCGCAGGCGAAGGCGGTGTCGGCGAGCAGGAAGACGTACCCGCCGTGGGCGATGTCGTGGCCGTTGACCATCGCGGGGGTGATCGTCATGGTCGCCACGGCCCGGCCGTCACCGGCTTCGACCAGCTCGATGCCCAGCGCGCGCGACGCCTCGTCGGCGGCGAACATGGTGTGCGCGGCGTTGGTCATTCGTCCTCCGTGCCTGACCTACCGAATGGACGGTCACCTGGCGGTGTCGCTCAGTAAAGGCAGTGGCCCGGCCGGTGTCAAGCGCCGCCCCTTCCGATCCCGGCGCCTGGCGGCTACCATGCAAATAACTGAACGTCCGGTAGGTAATTCGGTGGAGGTCGGGACCTGATGGCAGTGCTGCGCAGCTACGTCTCCGGGGAGTGGCACACGGCGGACGACGGCGTCCCGCTGCACGACGCGGCCACGGGCGAGGAGGTCGCCCGGATCTCGTCGGCGGGCGTCGACTTCGCGGGCGCGCTGGAGTACGGCCGCCGCGTGGGTGGGCCGGCGCTGCGGGAGCTGACGTTCCACCAGCGTGCGGCCCTGCTGAAGGCGCTGGCCTCGCACCTGCGGGAGCACCGCGAGGAGCTGTACGCACTCTCCGCGCGCACGGGCGCCACGCTGGGTGACTCGAAGTTCGACATCGACGGCGGCATCGGCGTCCTGTTCAGCTACGGCTCGAAGGGCAAGCGCGAGCTGCCCAACGACACCGTCTACGTCGAGGGCGCCGTCGAGCCTCTGAGCAAGGGTGGCACGTTCGTCGCCCAGCACATCGCGACGCCGCTGCGGGGCGTCGCCGTCCAGATCAACGCCTTCAACTTCCCGGTGTGGGGGCCGCTGGAGAAGTTCGCCCCCGCGTTCCTCGCCGGGGTCCCGAGCCTGGTCAAGCCGGCCAGCTCGACGGCGTACCTGACCGCGCGGCTCGTCGAGCTGATCATCGAGTCCGGGATCCTGCCGGAGGGGACGCTGCAGTTCGTCGCCGGCAGCGTCGGCGACCTCCTGGACCACGTCACCGCGCAGGACCTGGTGTCGTTCACCGGCTCGGCGTCCACCGCCCAGAAGCTGCGGGCGCACCCGGCGATCATCCGCAACGCCGTCCGGTTCAACGCCGAGGCCGACTCGCTGAACTGCTCGATCCTCGGTCCGGACGCGGTGCGCGGGACCACCGAGTTCGACCTGTTCGTCAAGCAGCTGACCAGCGAGATGACGGTCAAGGCCGGCCAGAAGTGCACCGCCATCCGCCGCGCGTTCGTCCCGGCCTCGCTGCTGGACGACGTCGCCGCGGCGGCTTCGGAGCGGCTCGCGAAGGTGACGGTCGGGAATCCCACCGCCGAGGGCGTCCGGATGGGCGCGCTGGCCAGCCTGGAGCAGCGTGAGGAGGTCCGGCGGTCGCTGAAGGCGCTGCTGGACGCCGGGAGCGTCGTCTTCGGCGACCCGGAAAAGGTCGACGTCGTCGACGCCGACGCCGAGCGGGGCGCGTTCATCTCACCGGTGCTGCTCAAGGCCGACCCGGAGCGCTCGGAGCCGCACGAGGTCGAGGCGTTCGGCCCGGTCTCGACGCTGATGCCGTACACGTCCACCGAACAGGTCGTCGACTTCGCCGCGCGCGGCGGCGGCAGCCTGGCCGGGTCGATCGTCAGCGCGGACAAGGAGTTCGTCCGCGAGGTCGTGCTGGGCGCGGCGCCGTTCCACGGCCGCCTGCTCGTCCTGGACGCCGAGGACGCGAAGGAGTCCACCGGCCACGGCTCGCCGATGCCGCAGCTCGTTCACGGCGGCCCCGGCCGCGCGGGCGGCGGCGAGGAGATGGGCGGCATTCGCGGCGTGCTCCACCACATGCAGCGCACGGCGGTCCAGGGCTCGCCCGCCGTGCTCAGCGCGGTGACCGGCCGCTGGGTGACCGGCGCACCGCGCACCGAGGGCGACGTCCACCCGTTCCGGAAATCCTTGGCGGAGCTGCGCATCGGTGACTCGGTCGTCGCCGGGCCGCGGACGGTCAGCCAGGAGGACGTCGACCACTTCGCCGAGTTCACCGGCGACACGTTCTACGCCCACACCGACCCCGAGGCCGCGGCCGCGAACCCGCTGTTCGGCGGGATCGTCGCGCACGGCTACCTGGTCGTCTCGTTCGCGGCAGGCTTGTTCGTCTCGCCCGAACCCGGCCCGGTGCTGGCCAACTACGGCCTGGAGAACCTGCGGTTCCTCACCCCGGTCAAGGTCGGCGACTCGCTGACGGTGACGCTCACCGCCAAGCAGATCACCCCGCGGATCGACCAGGAGTACGGCGAGGTCCGCTGGGACGCCGACGTCACCAACGCCGACGGCGAGTCCGTCGCCAAGTACGACGTCCTGACCCTGGTTTCGAAGGAGCAGCCGTGACCTTGGATCAGACACCGCTCCATGAGCACTTCGAGCACACCATCGAGCGCGACCAGCGCATCGAGCCGCGCGACTGGGTGCCGGACGGCTACCGCAAGACGATGATCCGGCAGATCGCGCAGCACGCGCACTCGGAGATCATCGGCATGCAGCCCGAAGGCAACTGGATCACGCGCGCGCCGTCGTTGCGCCGTAAGGCGATCCTGCTCGCCAAGGTCCAGGACGAGGCCGGCCACGGGCTCTACCTGTACTCGGCGGCGGCGACGCTGGGCGCCGACCGCGCGGACCTGACCGACAAGCTGATCACCGGCAGGCAGAAGTACTCGTCGATCTTCAACTACCCGACGCTGACCTTCGCCGACGTCGGCGTGATCGGCTGGCTGGTGGACGGTGCGGCGATCTGCAACCAGGTGCCGCTGTGCCGGTCGTCGTACGGGCCGTACGCGCGGGCGATGATCCGCATCTGCAAGGAGGAGTCGTTCCACCAGCGGCAGGGCTACGAGCTGCTGATGACGATGATGAAGGGCACCCAGCAGCAGCGGGACATGGTCCAGGAGGCCGTCGACCGCTGGTGGTGGCCATCGCTGATGATGTTCGGCCCGCCGGACGCCGACTCGCCGAACACCGCGCAGTCGATGGCGTGGAAGGTCAAGCGGCACACCAACGACGAGCTGCGGCAGCGCTTCGTCGACATGTCGGTGCCGCAGGCTTCCGCGCTGGGCGTCACGTTCCCGGACCCCGACTTGAAGTGGAACACCGAGCGCGGGCACTACGACTTCGGCGCGGTGGACTGGGACGAGTTCAAGAACGTGCTGAAGGGCAACGGCCCGTGCAACGCGTCGCGGATCGCGCACCGGCGCCGCGCGCACGAAGACGGCGCCTGGGTCCGTGAAGCCGCGGTGGCACACGCCGCCAAGAACGAGGAGCGCAAGTGAGCGACCTGACTGCCGAAGGCGGCCACGGCGCCGTCCCGCTGGAGGGCGTCCCCGCCGGACCCGGCCTGGTGAAGCACGCCTGGCCGTTGTACGAGGTGTTCGTCCGCGGCAAGCGCGGCCTGAACCACGTGCACGTCGGGTCGCTGCACGCGGCCGACGACCAGATGGCGCTGCACCACGCGCGTGACCTCTACACCCGCCGCAACGAAGGCGTTTCGATCTGGGTCGTGCGCGCGTCGGACATCACGGCGTCGTCGCCGGACGAGAAGGACCCGTTCTTCGCGCCGAGCGGCGACAAGGTCTACCGGCACCCGACGTTCTACGACATCCCCGAGGAGGTGCCGCACATATGAGTTTCGACAACGTCTACGAGTCGCTGACCGAGGAGAACGACGCCCGCTGGGCGTTCGGCACCGGCTTCGAGGACCCGCTGTCCGGAGTGGACACGTCGGTGCCGTCCGGTGTGGACGGTGCCGCGCTGGCCGCCTACTGCCTGATGCTGGGCGACGACGCGCTGATCTTCTCCCACCGGCTGCAGGAGTGGTGCACCAACGCGCCCGAGCTGGAGGACGAGGTCGCGATCGCCAACATCGGCCTCGACCTGCTCGGCCAGGCGCGCCTGCTGCTCGCCCGGGCCGGCAAGGCCGACGGCTCGTCGCGCACGGAGGACTCGTTCGCCTTCGACCGCGTCGAGAACGAGTTCCGCAACGTCCGGCTCGCGGAGCTGGGCGGCGGCCACTTCGGGCACCTGATCGCGCGGCTGTTCGTGTTCTCGACGTGGCGCCTCGCGCTGCTGCAACGGCTGGTGTCGTCGGTGGACCCGGTGCTCGCGGCGATCGCGGTCAAGGGCGTCAAGGAAGTCACCTACCACCGCGACTACGCGGCGCAGTGGCTGGTCCGCCTCGGCGACGGGACGCCGCTGTCGCGTTCGCGGATGCAGGAGGGCCTGGACGCGGTCTGGCCGTACGTCGGGGAGCTGTTCCGCACGCACCCGCTCGAGCTGGTGGACGCGGCTTCGCTGCGGCCGGAGTTCGACGCGGTGCTGGACCAGGCGCTGGCCGCGGCGACGCTTGTCTTGCCCACCGCCGGTGAGCTGGCGGGCGTTTCGGGCCGGACGGGTCGCGACGGCGTCCACACCGAGCAGATGGGGTTCCTGCTCGCGGAGCTGCAGAGCGTGGCCCGGGCGATGCCGGACGCGAAGTGGTGACCGCGGCGGCCGTCGCGGCCACGGTCACCGACCCCGAGCTGCCGATGCTGACGCTGGCGGACCTGGGCGTGCTGCGCTCGGTGTCCGAGTCGGACGGCCGCGTCGTCGTCGCGATCACGCCGACGTACACGGGCTGCCCGGCGATGGACACGATGCGCGACGACCTCGAGCACGCGCTGGTTTCGGCGGGCTACGCCGACGTCGAGATCCGGACTCAGCTGTCGCCGGCGTGGACGTCGGACTGGATTTCGGCCTCGGGGCGCCAAAAACTGGCGTCGGCCGGCATCGCCCCGCCGGGCGCGGCCCCGCGGCGGTCGGGGCCGATCCCGCTGACGCTGTCGGCGCCGGTCTCGCGGATTCCGTGTCCGCTGTGCGGGTCCGAGGACACGGAGGAGCAGTCCCGCTTTGGCGCGACGGCCTGCAAGGCGCTGCGGCGCTGCCGGTCGTGCGCCGAGCCGTTCGAGCACGTCAAGGAGATCTGAGGTGGCGCTTACCCGAGGGTTCCACGACCTGAAGGTCGCGGGCATCGAGCGGCTGTGCGACGACGCGGTCGCGGTGACGTTCGAGGTGCCGCCCGCCCTGTCGGCGGAGTACGACTTCAAGCCGGGCCAGTCGTTGACGCTCCGGCGCGAGGTGGAGGGCCGCGACGAGCGCCGGTCGTACTCGATCTGCGCGGCGGCGGGTTCCGCGCCCCGCGTAGGGGTGCGCCTGGTGCCGGGCGGGTTGTTCTCGTCGTGGCTGCTGAACGACGTCCGCGCGGGCGACACGATCTCGGTGGCCCCGCCGTCCGGGTCGTTCACGCCCGACCTGTCCGCGGGCGGCCACCACGTGCTGATCGCGGCGGGGTCGGGCATCACGCCGGTGCTGTCGATCGTGGCGTCGTTGCTGCGTTTTTCCGAGGCCACAGTTACGGTTTTGTACGGCAACCGCCGCACGGACACGGTGATGTTCGCGGACGAGCTGGCGGACCTGAAGGACCGCGCGCCGTCTCGCCTGGAGCTGATCCACGTTCTTTCGCGTGAGCCGCGCGAGGCGGATCTGTTCACGGGACGGCTGGACGTGCCGAAGCTGCGTTCCCTGTTCTCTTCGTTGGTGCCGGTGTCGTCGGTGGACCATTGGTGGTTGTGCGGCCCGTTCGAGATGGTGACGGGCGCGCAGGAACTGCTGGCTTCCCTGGGCGTCCCGGAATCCCGGGTGCACCAGGAGCTGTTCTACGTGGACACGCCCCCGGAGCCGGTGGCGCACCTCGACCCGGAGGTGGCGGGGGAGTCTTCGGAGGTCCGCGTGGTCCTGGACGGCCGCTCCAGCACGATGACCCTGCCCCGCACGTCCTCGGTCCTGGACGGGGCGCAGAAGTTCCGGCCGGACCTGCCGTTCGCGTGCAAGGGCGGGGTCTGCGGGACGTGCCGCGCGAAGGTCACGGACGGCAAGGTCGACCTGCGGCGGAACTTCGCGCTGGAGAAGGCGGAGGTGGACGCGGGGTTCGTGCTGACGTGCCAGTCATACCCGGTCTCGGAGACGATCACGGTCGATTTCGACGCTTGAGACTCGGGTTGTCCACAGGGAGGTTTCCTTGTGGACAACCAGGTCCGCCACGGGCATTTCCGCTGGTTCAGTCGGGCGGCACCGATAGAATTGGCCTGGGGACGCGCCCCCTGGGAGCGGTGGGGGCTGTCCGGTGGGGCGGAGGCGAAGGGGCGGTTTCGGCGGAGCTGCGGGTGAGCGAGCCACTGCGACTTTGCCGGGGCCCTGCCTAAGAGCGGTGCGGGCTGTCTGTGGGTCAGCGGTTGCGCCCTCGTCTGCGGCGGCGGGGGCGGGGCTCCGTCTCCTCCTCGGCGGCCGGCTCCGCGACCGGGCTGGTCAGGCCCAGCATCTCCGCCGCCAGTTGCTGCGAGCTCGCGAACATTCCCGTCGGGGCCTCACTCGCCCGCCGCAGCGCTGCCGGGCGCAGGCGGTTGTAGCCGCGGACCGTCACCGGCCTGCGCTGGCGCAGCTCGTACGCCTTCTCCTCCGAAAGCTCCGACGCCAGCTCGCGGTCCACCAGGATCGTGCCCGGGCGGGCCACCGATGTCAGGCGGGCCGCCAGGTTGACCACCGAGCCGTACACGTCACCGAAGCGCGACAGGATGCGACCCGAAGCCATTCCCGCGCGGACCGCCGGCAGGGTCTCGTCCGCCGACGTGCGCTCCGTCAGCGCCAGGGCGATCTCCGCCGCGTCGACCGCCGCGTCCGCCACGAACAGGACCTCGTCGCCGATCATCTTCACCACGCGGCCGTGGTGCTCGGCGATCGTCTCCGTCGCCAGCAGCTCGAACGCGTCGAGGACCCGGCTCAGCTCTTCTTCGTCGATCTGGCGCGTCAGGCGCGTGTAGCCGACCATGTCGACGAACCCGACCACCTGGGTGCGCGCCTCCAGGCTCTCGTCCGGCGCCGCGAACGCCCGCCCGGCGTATGCCGCCAGGTGCCGGCGCCACACGAAGTTCTGCACCCGCTCGAGCTCCGGCAGCAGCCGGTCGACCAGCCGGGCCACCTGGCGCTCGCTGCGCCCCAGCTCCGGCTGCTCCTTGATCAGCTGCCAGAGCATGTCGACCTGCCACTCGGCCAGCCGCGACAGGTGCTGGCCGAGCGCGCGCGTCACCGACACCTCGATGCTCGGGTCGATCAACCCCGACTGGACCAGCTGGTCCGCGGTGCGCATCGCCTCGACGTCCGCGTCGGTGAAGACGACCTCGTCGTCGCGCACCGTCGCGAACCCCAGTGCACGCCAAAGCCGGCGTGACCGCTCCTCGGGCACGCCGGCTTTTTCGGCCACTTCGAGCCGCGTGTACTTCCGCCTGCCGCCGAGCAGGACGCGTTCGAGCCGCTGCTGGAGCTCTTCGCTCGAATCGGTCACGTGCTCAGGTCGTGTGGACGATCAGCACGTCCACGCCGGACTTGCGCGCCACCTCCGACGGCACCGAGCCCAGGATCCGGCCGGCGATCGTGTTCAGCCCGCGGTTGCCGACCACCAGCAGGTCGGCCTCGCGCTCGTGCACGACCTTGCGCAGCGAGTCGACCGGGTCGCCCTTGACCGCGAGCGTGTCGATCTTCTGCGCGCCGGCCCGCACCGCCCGGTCCCGCGCCGACTGCAGCGTGTCCTCAGCCGGCGCCGAGCCGACGACCTGGTACGCCTCGTCGCCGAGGACGTCCTGGGCCTTGTCGACGTCGGTCTTGCTGGCCGGGTAGAACGCACACGCGATGACGAGCGTGGCGCCCGCGTCGCCGGCCACCGCCGCCGCGCGGTCCACCGCCGCGAACGAGGACTCCGAGCCGTCCGTGCCCACCACCACGGTCCGATATGCCGCACCCATGCGCAAAACCTCCAGGTGATCCCGCGTGAGCAGGGACGATAGCCGGTCGGTACCGACCGTGCCTGCTCGTCCGCGCCCGTGTCGGGTGGAAGGTTACTCGCCAGTCGCTTTCTGCGCTCCGCTTGGCCGCGGTGTCGGCTTCGGAGCCGGTTTGGCGGCCTGCTTGGGGGCGGGCTTCGGCTTCGGGACATCGGAAGCCTTGATCCGGATGGTCTGCTCGACGTCGCTCACCGGCGTCGTCTTCCCGGTGTCCTCCGCCGGCTTTTCCGTCTTGAGGTCGTCGGCCTTCAGGTCGGTCGTGACGTCGGCGGGCACCTTGACCTCGTCACCGAGGACGGTGTGCGCCTCGGCCAGCACCGCCCGCGCCGCGCGGACCTGCTCGGCCAGCCCACCGCGCACCTTGCGCAGGCTGTCGACGCGCTCGTTGGCCTGGGTGATCCGCCGGTTCGACTCCTCGGTCGCCGTCGTCACGCGGCGCCGCGCCTCGTCGGCGGCTTCCGCGAGCCGGGCGTTGGCCTCGGTGATCGAGTCCTGACGGCGCTTGTTCGCCTCGGCGATCGACTCCCGCGAACGGCGTTCGATGTCCGCCTTCGCGGTCTTCTCTTCTTCGAGGACCTTCGCGCGGATGTCGGCGGCGTCCTGCGTCGCCTCCTGGACGCGGCGGGCGGCCTCGGCCTTGCTCGCCGCCTCCTGCTCGGCCAGCACGCGCATCGCCTCGGTGCGGCGGGCGGCCATCGCGATCTCGAAGTCTTCTTCGACTTTCGTGCGACGGTCCGACGATTCGGCGTCGAGCTTCGTGCGCTCGGCCTCGGCCTTGTCGGTGATCTCCTTGGCCTGCGCGCGGGCGTCCTCGAGCACCTTGCGGTGCTCTGCCTCCATCTCCTTGCGGCGCAGGTCGAGCTCGGTGAGCAGCTGCTCGTAGCGGGCGCGCATGGCACTCGCGTCGGTCTCGGCCTTGGCCCGGATGTGCCCGGCCTCGGCTTCGGCGCGGGCGCGCGTGTCGGCGGATTCGTCCTGTGCGAGGCGCAGCATCCGCTGCAGCCGCTCGGACAGGCCTTCGACGCTCGTCGGCGGCTGGGCGAGCCGGTCGACCTGCCCGCGCAGGTCCGCGATCTCGCCGCGCGCGATCTCCAGCTGCCGGGCCAGGTCGCCGGCCTGCGCGATGGCGGCGTCCCGATCGGCCGTGAGCATCTTGAGGTCGGCGTCCAGCCGTTCGAGGTGCTCGTCGACCTGCGCTCGGCTGTACCCGCGCTTCGCTACGTCGAAGCCGGCTCCCAGCGGCACAAGCTCCCGTTCATCGCCAAGGCTCATGGGCCTACCGTAGTCGCAGCCCGGTCACGGAAGGGTGAGCACCCGTGCGGTGCGCCGAACGCGCCGTGTGATGCGGCGAAGGGAACTGGCCGGATCCGGTGGTATCCGGGCGGAATCCGACGCCGGGAGCGGCAGCCGCCCCCGGCGTCGTCGTGATCAGCGTCGTGATCAGGCCTCTTGGTCAGGCACCGCGGAAGGCGTTGATCCCCTCGATGTGCTTCGCGCGCTTCTCCTCGTCGCGGACGCCGAGGCCTTCCTGCGGGGCGAGCGCGAGCACGCCGACCTTGCCCTGGTGGGCGTTGCGGTGCACGTCCAGCGCGGCCTGCCCGGTCTCTTCGAGCGGGTACGTCTTCGACAGCGTCGGGTGGATCAGCCCCTTCGAGATCAGCCGGTTCGCTTCCCAGGACTCGCGGTAGTTCGCGAAGTGGGAGCCGATGATCCGCTTCAGGTTCATCCACAGGTAGCGGTTGTCGTACTGGTGCATGTACCCCGAGGTCGACGCGCACGTGACGATCGTGCCGCCCTTGCGCGCGGCGTAGACGGACGCGCCGAACGTCTCGCGGCCCGGGTGCTCGAACACGATGTCCGGGTCGTCGCCGCCGGTCAGCTCGCGGATCTTCGCGCCGAAGCGCTGCCACTCCTTCGGGTCCTGCTCGGTCTCGGACTTCCAGAACTTGTAGTCCTCGGCGCTGCGGTCGATGATCAGCTCGGCACCGAGCTTCCGGCAGATCGCGGCCTTTTCCGGGCTGGAGACGACGCAGACCGGGATCGCGCCGCCGTTCAGCGCGTACTGCGTCGCGTAGGAGCCGAGGCCGCCCGAGGCGCCCCAGATCAGGACGACGTCGCCCTGCTTCATGTCCGCGCCGTTGCGTGAGACCAGCTGGCGGTAGGCGGTGGAGTTGACCAGGCCGGGGGAGGCGGCTTCCTCCCAGGTGAGGTGGTCCGGCTTCGGCATCAGCTGGTTGGCCTTGACCAGCGCGATCTCGGCGAGGCCGCCGAAGTTCGTCTCGAAGCCCCAGATCCGCTGCTCGGTGTCGAGCATCGTGTCGTTGTGCCCGTCCGGGCTCTCGAGCTCGACGTTCAGGCAGTGCGCGACCACCTCGTCGCCCGGCTTCCAGTTGTGCACGCCGACGCCGGTGCGCAGCACGACGCCGGACAGGTCCGAGCCGACGACGTGGTAGGGCAGGTCGTGCCGCTTGGCCAGCGGCGAGAGCTTCCCGTACTTCTTCAGGAACTTGAATGTGGGGATCGGCTCGAAGATCGAGGTCCACACGGTGTTGTAGTTGATGGCGCTCGCCATCACGGCGACCAGCGCCTCGCCCGGGCCCAGCTCGGGCACGGGGACGTCGTCGAGGTGCAACGACTTGCGCGGGTCCTTGTCCCGGCTCTCGAGGCCCTCGAACATGTCGACCTCGTCGGCGCGCACGGTCACCCCGCGATAGCTCTCGGGGACGGGCAGGGAGCCGACCGCGGCGGACTCGCCGTTCAGGATGGCTTGCTGGATCTCGCCGAGCTGCGTCATCGGTTCCTCCGCGGAGATGGGGGTCAACGGCGTTGGCGGCAGAAATTACTCGCCGGTAACTCGCGCACACAACTGTACGAGACGGACAGCACGATTACACGTCGAACTGTGACCGATCAGTCTTGACCGGCTGGCCAGTCAAGCGGATCATCGGCCGTGGGAACACCCACCCGACCAGCAGTTTCACCGACGGAGGTGAGCACGAATGAGTGAAGTCTCTACGCGCGCATGGGCCCGGCCACACGATTGGGCCGAGGTCGTCATCGGGGTCGTCGCCGCTCTTTCACCCCTTTGGCTGAGCACGGACTCGACCGCGATGTGGACGATGGTCGTCCTGGGCGCCTTGATCGCACTCGACGGCCTGGTCTCGCTGGCCATGCCGGGCATGGTCTACGGCGAAGGCATCCAGATCGCGCTCGGTGTGCTGTTCTTCATCGCGCCGTGGGTGATGGGATACACCGAGTTCAACGGCGCGTCCTGGACGTCCTGGATCGCCGGGGTGCTCGTGGTCATCGCCGGCGCGGCAGCGATGCCGGTCGCGAGCGCCGCGCACCGCACGGCAGGCCAGCACTGACGGACCAGGAGGCACCCGCATGACCGAGGATTCGGCGAAGGAGCGCATCCTCCGCGCCGCCGAGGCGCTCTTCGCCGAGTCCGGCTTCGACGCCACCCCGACCTCTCGCATCGCCGAGCGGGCCGGGGTGCCGAAGGGGCTGGTGCACTACTACTTCCGGCACAAGGCGGACCTGCTCACCGCACTGGTCGAGCGACTGCCCGACGAGCGCATCGAGCCGGCCGTGGTCGTCGTCCCCGGCGACCTGGTGGGTAGCCTGCGGCGGCTGGTCCGCGAGCTCGACCACCGCTTCAGCCGGTCGCTCGGGCTCTCGCACCTGCTGTGGCGCGAGGCGGACACCCACCACGTCGTCCGCGACGCCCTCCACGAGCGTTTCCAGGTGCTCGTGCGCCAGGTCCACGCGGTGATCCTGGCGGCAACCGGCGGCGGCGTGCCCGCGGCCGACATCGATCGCGCGTCGGGCCTGCTGGCCCGCGCGGTCAGCCACCGCCACGCGACGGCCCGCCACTCGGACGACGACCTGCCCGCCGAGTTCGACGGCGAGCTGACGTTCATCGCCGACGCCCTCGTGTCGAAGACCGTGCCGGCTTAGCCGTGGCCGGGGCCGTGTGCCCGCGGAGTGCAGCGGGGGCGCGGTTCCGGCGTGCGGGAGCGCGGCGCCGGCGGTGCGAGGGAGTGCGGACGCGCGGTTCCGGCGTGCGAGAGTGCGGCGCGGGCGGTGCGCGCGGTTCCAGCGTGCGGGGATGCGGCGCCCGGCGGGGTGCGGCGGTGCGGCTCCGGCGCGCGGGGATGCGCGGCCGGACTGGGCTCGGGCCGTTGACGCGCCGGCCCGGGAAGTGCCGAAGTCAGCTGGCCTCTCCGTCCCCCCGCCCCGCCCCCACCCCCCCCGCCCTGATTGTTGTCACCGAAGTGTGGTTGCCCCGCGCCGGAGTTGTTGCGCCGGAACGGGTTTGGTGCTCAGTGCGCCGCGCTGTCCTTGGCCGGCTCCACCAGCTCCACCAGGACGCCGCCCGCGTCCTTCGGATGGATGAAGTTCACCCGGCTGTTGGACGTTCCGCGCTTCGCCGCCTCGTACAGCAGGCGCAGGCCCTGCTCGCGCAGTGCCGCGGACGCCGCGTCCACATCGGACACGCGGTACGCCAGCTGCTGCAGCCCCGGGCCGCTCTTGGCCAGGAACTTGCCGATCGCCGAGTCGTCGCGCAGCGGGGCGAGCAGCTGGATCTGCGTCTCCGTGCCCGCCGTGCCGGGCGCGCGCAGCATCGCCTCGCGCACTCCCTGCTCCTCGTTCACCTCCTCGTGCGCCACTTCCAGGCCGAAGTGCGTGCGGTGGAACTCGATGGCCGCGTCCAGGTCCGGGACCGCGATGCCGACGTGGTCGATGGCCGTCACGAACGGCCGCAGGGCGTCATTCATGGAGGCAGGATAGGGGGCGCCCGCCCGGCGTTCCCCCAGAATCGTCGCGTGCCCCGCCTCACACTGGCTCCATCAAGAAGCCCGCCCTCCGGGTATGGTCGGAAAAACTGCCCATGCGCCGAAGCTTGGAGGACGCCGTGTCCGGTTCCGTGATCCTGGGTGCCGCCCGTACACCGATCGGGCGCTTGCTCGGATCCCTCAAGGACTTCACGGGGGCACAGCTGGGCGGGGTCGCGATCAAGGCGGCCCTCGAACGCGCCGGGGTCTCCCCGGACGCGGTGCAGTACACGATCATGGGCCAGGTGCTCACCGCCGGCGCCGGCCAGATCCCGGCCCGCCAGGCCGCGGTCGCCGCGGGCATCCCGATGAGCGTGCCCGCCCTGACGATCAACAAGGTCTGCCTCTCGGGCCTCGACGCCATCGCGCTCGCCGACCAGCTGATCCGGGCCGGCGAGTTCGACATCGTCGTGGCCGGCGGCCAGGAGTCGATGACCCAGGCGCCGCACCTGCTGCCCAAGTCCCGCTCCGGCTTCAAGTACGGCGACACGACGCTCGTCGACCACATGGCCTACGACGGGCTCTTCTGCGCGTTCGACCAGGTCGCCATGGGCTCCTCGACGGAGAAGTACAACTCCCGCTACGGCGTCACCCGCGAGCAGCAGGACGCGTTCTCCGCCCGTTCGCACCAGCGCGCGGCCGAGGCGATCAAGAACGGCTACTTCGCCGACGAGATCGCGCCCGTCTCCATCCCGCAGCGCAAGGGCGACCCGGTCGTCTTCGACACCGACGAAGGCGTCCGCGCCGACACCACCGCGGAAAGCCTCGCCAAGCTGCGCCCCGCCTTCGCTTCCGACGGCACCATCACCGCGGGCTCGGCCTCGCAGATCTCCGACGGCGCCGCCGCGGTCGTCGTGGCCAGCAAGGCGAAGGCCGAGGAGCTCGGCCTCACCGCGATCGCCGAGATCGGCGCGCACGGCGTCGTCGCCGGGCCGGACGCCAGCCTGCACGAGCAGCCGTCGAACGCCATCCTCGCCGCGCTGGCGAAGGCGAACCTCGGCGCCGACGCGCTCGACCTCGTCGAGATCAACGAAGCCTTCGCCGCGGTCGGGCTCGTCTCCACCGAGAAGCTCGGCCTCGACCCCGAGAAGGTCAACGTCAACGGCGGGGCCATCGCCCTCGGCCACCCGATCGGCGCCTCCGGGGCCCGGCTCGCCGTGCACCTGATCCACGAGCTGCGCCGCCGCGGTGGTGGGCTCGGCGCGGCCGCGCTGTGCGGCGGCGGCGGCCAGGGCGACGCCCTCCTGCTGCGGGTGCCGTCCGCGTAAGTGGCCGGCGCACTCGACCTCGACGACCTGGTCGGCCGCGCGCGGGACGGGCAGCCCCGTGCCGTCGCGCGGCTGCTGTCGCTCGTCGAGGACGCCCATCCCCGCGTCGCCGAGATCGCGCGAGCGCTGACCCCGCACACCGGGCGGGCCCGGGTCATCGGGCTGACCGGACCGCCGGGTGTCGGCAAGTCGACATCGACCTCGGCGCTGCTCACCGCGTTGCGCGCGGAGGGCAAGCGGGTCGGGGTGCTCGCCATCGACCCGTCTTCGCCGTTTTCGGGCGGCGCGCTGCTCGGCGACCGGATCCGGATGACCGAGCACGCCACCGACCCCGGCGTGTTCATCCGCTCGATGGCCACGCGCGGGCACCTCGGCGGCTTGTCGTGGGCGACCCCGCAGGCGGTGCGCGTGCTCGACGCCGCCGGTTTCGACGTGGTGCTGATCGAGACCGTCGGCGTCGGACAGTCCGAAGTGGACGTCGTGAAGCTGGCCGACACCACGGTGGTGCTGCTCGCGCCGGGAATGGGCGACGGCATCCAGGCCGCGAAAGCGGGAGTGCTGGAGATCGCCGACGTCTTCGTCGTGAACAAGGCCGACCGCGAGGGCGCGGACGCGACGGTGCACGACCTCAAGCAGATGATCTCGCTGGCGCGCCGCGAGATCCGGGGCGCGAGCTGGCGCCAGCCGATCGTGCGGACGGTGGCGGCGAAGGGCGAGGGCATCGACGAAGTCGTGGACGCGCTGGCCGCGCACCACGACTGGCTGGTGGAGCACGACGAGCTGGCCCGGCGCCGGGTGGCGCGGGCACGCGACGAGGTCGAGGCCATCGCAGTGCGGCGGTTGCGAGCCGAGCTGGCCGACCTGCGGGGTGGGGGACGGCTCGCCGGCGTAGCCGAGCGCGTCGTCGCACGGGAGATCGATCCGTTCGCCGCCGCGGATGAGCTGATCGCGGACCTGCGGGCGTAGTGCGGCCCGGACCGCCGACGCGAGCCGCGTGAGCAGAAACCGTGTCACGGCAACGGGTCTTCGCCGGAATGTCATGACGCTCTCCCCTCGGGTGCGGCGGGTTTGCCGCGTGCTGACCATCGTGCGCCGGGGGTCCGACAATTTCGGGGGTTCCGGCGTCGAGGTTCACCCGACCGCGTGACGCGAGCGACTTTCGCCGGTTCTTGTTGTCGGTGCCGAGCCCTAGACTGCGGGGCGCTCCGGAACCGGGCGATCACTGGGAGGGCGTGCAGGATGAAGAAGACACTCGTCACCGCGCTGGCGGTCGGCGCATTGTTCGCGGCCGGCGGCGGCGTAGCCACCGCGGCGGACGCGCCGCCGCCGAAGACGACGCACGGGCCGTGCCAGTACACCGAGACGCCGGACGAACCGGCGTCGCGGCCGGTGCCGCTGCCGCCCGACCCGCGGCACACGCCGAGCCACGGCAAGGTCGACGTCGCCGTCCCGACCAGCCAGGGCGCGCTGCCGCTGCGGCTCGACCGCGCGAAGGCACCGTGCACCGTGCAGAGCTTCCTGCACCTGGCGAACCACCGGTTCTACGACCACACGGTGTGCCATCGGCTGACCGCGTATCCGACGTTGAAGGTCCTGCAGTGCGGCGACCCGAGCGCGACCGGCGAGGGCGGGCCGGGCTACAAGTACAAGGACGAGCTGCCGGTGGACCTGCCGCCGGCGCCGACCGACCCGACCGGCGCGCGCAAGGTCTACGCGCGCGGGCTGCTGGCCATGGCCAACGCGGGGCCGGACACGAACGGCTCGCAGTTCTTCGTCGTGTACGGCGATTCCGCGCTGCGGCCGAACTACACGGTGTTCGGCACGGTCGGGGCACAGGGGCTGAAGACCCTGGATCGAGTGGCCGCGGGCGGGATCGTGCCGACCGCGGACGACCCGGCGCCGGTCGACGGGACGCCCGCGCTGCGGACGGAACTGCTCCGCGTCCGGCCTGACCGCTGGTTCTGACGGCGAATGCGGGCCACTCCCGGTTCGGGGGTGGCCCGCTCGGGGCATCTCGCGTGATCGAAGGGGCATCACGTGTGTCTGGGGAGGCATCACGCGTGATTGGAGGGGCATCACGCGTGATCGGGAGGTCGACACGCGTGTCTGGAGGGTCGACACGCGTACGCAGACGGACGACACGCGTACACAGACGGACGACTCGCGTACTTGGGGGACGACGCGTGTCTGGGGTTAGGACGTGATTTCCCAGAGGGCTTCTACCAGGGTTTGGGTTGCGCCGGCGAAGGCGTGTTTTGGGGTTGCCGCGTAGCCGACTATCAGGCCGCCGGGGCCGTTGGGGGTCATCCAGTAGTCCGTCAGGCCTTCTAAGCCGAGTGCGCGGCGGCGGCAGGCCGCCAAGGCCGTCGCCTCGGAGGGGCCGTCGGGCGGGAGCCTCAGCAGCAGGTGGAGGCCGGCCGCGATGCCTTGCGGACGGACGAAGTCCGGGAGCGCGGCCATGAGACGAGCGCGGCGTGAGCGGTACTCGGCCCGGCTGCGGCGGACGTGCTGGTCGTACGCGCCCGAGCGGATCAGCTCGGCCAGCGCCAGCTGGTTCAGCACCGCCGGGCGGGACCCGCTGTCGGCCAGTGCCGCGTGGACCGGCTCCACCAGCGTCCGCGGCAGCACCAGCCACGCCAGCCGGAGCGCCGGGGCCAGCGTCTTGCTGGCCGTCCCCGCGTAGATCACCCGCTCCGGGGCGAGCGCCTGCAGCGCCCCGACCTGCTGGCGGTCGAAGCGGAACTCGCCGTCGTAGTCGTCCTCCAGCACGAACGCGCCCGATCGGGCCAGCTCGGTGCGGCGGTGCGGGGCCAGCGTGACGCCGGTGGGGTACTGGTGCGCCGCCGTCACGACCACCGCCGGACTGTCCAAAGCGGACACGTCGAGGCCGTGCTCGTCCACCGGGACGCCGACGACCCGCTGGCCCTGCGCCGCCGCGATCGAGCGGTACATCTCCAGCGACGGGTTCTCGAACGCCATTTCGCCGACGCCGAGCGAGGAAAGCGCGCGGGACACCACGGCGATCGCGTGCGAATACCCGTGGCACACCACGATCCGGTCCGGGTCCGCGACGACTCCGCGGGCCCGGGCGAGGTAGCCGGCCAGGGTGTCCCGCAGCTCGGGCGCGCCCAGTTCCGACTCGTAGCCGAACGCCGACGCCGGGGTCCGCAGCAGGGCGCGGCGGGTCGCGCTGATCCACGCCTGGCGGGGGAACGCCGTCAGGTCCGGACGTCCCGGCCGCAGGTCCCAGCGCGGGGCCGGCTCGCGCGGTGCCTGCCGCGGCGCGGACTGGGGCAGCGAGCCCGCCGTCGCCACGCGGGTCGGCGCGCCCTGGGCCGTGCGCAGGTACCCCTCGGCGGCCAGGTCGGCGTACACGCGGGTGACCGTGCCGCGCGCGACGCCCAGGTCGTGGGCCAGGGACCGGGTCGAGGGCACCGCCGAACCCGCCTGCCACCGGCCCTCGCGGATGGCCGCGCGGATCGCCTCCGCGAGGCCGCCGCGGCCGGTCGAGGGCTCCCAGCCGAGGTGGACGTCGAGGCCGGAACTGGACCACGAATCCGTCATGTGACTGGACCATACCCGTGGACCAGTTCCGGCTAGCGTGGATGCCATGACGAAGCGAATCGGACTCGGGCGCGCGCCCGAGATCTACCAGGCGATGGCGAACCTGCAGGCCGAGGTGAACAAGGCCGCCGCGAACGCGGGAGTCGACCCGAAGCTGCTGGAACTGGTGAAGATGCGGGCCTCCCAGCTCAACGGCTGCGCGTACTGCCTCGACATGCACAGCCGCGACGCCCTCGAGCTGGGCGAGTCGGCCCGCCGGCTGTTCGTGCTCGACGGCTGGCGCGAGACCGACCTGTTCACCGAAGAGGAGGAGGCCGCCCTCGTCCTCACCGAGGCGATGACCAAGCTGTCGGCGACCCAGAGCGTCCCCGACGACGTCTACGAGCAGGCGACGAAGGTGCTCACCGAAGACCAGTACCGCGCGATCGCGTGGGAGGTCATCGCGATCAACAGCTGGAACCGCATGGCCGTGACCAGTCACAGCCCGCTTCCGAAGCGCGACGCGTGAGCGCCGCCGCGCTCAGGGCGCTGCACGTCCCCGGCAAGCCGCTGGTGCTGCCGAACGCGTGGGACGCCGACACCGCCCGGCTCGTCGAGGCCGCCGGGTTCCCGGTCGTGGCGACCAGCTCCGTCGCCGTGGCGTCCGCGCTCGGCTTCCCCGACGGCGAAAAGGCCCCGGCCGGCGAGATGTTCGCGGCGGCGAAACGCATCGCGGACGCCGTGAGCATCCCGGTGACCGTCGACGCCGAGTCGGGCTACGGCCTGTCCGGCGCCGAGCTGGCGTCCCGGCTGCTCGACGCCGGCGCCGTCGGCTGCAACTTCGAGGACACCGACCACGCCACCGGTGACGTGCGGCCGGTCGCCGAGCAGGCGGAGCGCATCGCCGCCCTGCGTGAGGCGGCGGGCGACGGCCTGGTGATCAACGCCCGCGTCGATTCCTTCCGCGGCGTCGATCCGAAGGACCACCTGGTCGACGGCATCGCCCGGGCGAAGGCCTACTTCGAGGCGGGCGCCGACTGCGTCTATCCGATCCACCTGCGCACGCCCGAGGTGCTCGCGGTGTTCGTGCCGGGGGTCGGCGGGGCCGTCAACGCGCCCGCGTGGCCGGGCAGCCCGGGCCTCGGCGGCCTCGCCGAACTGGGGGTGGCGAGGATCTCGCTGGGTGGCGGGCTGTGGCAGTACGCCCGCAAGCACCTCGAAGCGACCCTCGCGGGCGTCGCCGAGGGAAAACTGCCGTACTGACCACGGAATGGCCGAAGGCCGCCGCGAGGGTGACTCGCGACGGCCTTCGGTGTCTCGGGGACGTCAGTGCGCGACGGCCTTCTCGGCGCCCGCGCCGGTCAGGGACCGGACCTCCATCTCGGCGTACTTCTTCTCGTCGTGCTCCTTCGACAGGACCGTGCCCAGCCAGCCCAGGATGAACGCGGCCGGGATCGAGACGATGCCGGGGTTGCTCAGCGGGAACCAGGCGAAGTCCGCGGTCTTGATCATCGACGTGCTCTTGCCGGACACCGCCGGCGAGAAGACGATCAGCACGATCGTGATGGCCAGGCCGCCGTAGATCGACCACAGCGCGCCCTGGGTGTTGAACCGCTTCCAGAACAGCGAGTACAGGATCGTCGGCAGGTTCGCCGACGCCGCCACCGCGAACGCGAGTGCCACCAGGAACGCGACGTTCTGCCCGTTGGCCAGGATGCCGCCGCCGATGGCGAGAGCACCGATCACCACCGCGGTGATCCGGGCGACCTTGACCTCCGAGTCCGGCGACGTCTTGCCCCGCTTGACGACGTTCGCGTAGACGTCGTGCGCGAAGGACGCGGACGCCGTGATCGTCAGGCCGGCGACCACCGCGAGGATCGTCGCGAAGGCGACCGCGGAGATCAGGCCCAGCAGCACCGGCCCGCCCAGTTCGAGCGCGAGCAGCGGGGCCGCGGAGTTCACCCCGCCCGGCGCCTTCTTGATCGTGTCCGGCCCGACCAGCGCACCGGCGCCGTAGCCGAGGACCAGCGTGAACAGGTAGAACACGCCGATCAGGACGATCGCCCAGACCACCGAGCGACGCGCGTCGCGAGCGGTCGGCACCGTGTAGAAGCGCATCAGGACGTGCGGCAGACCCGCGGTGCCCAGCACCAGGGCGATGCCGAGGGAGAAGAAGTCCAGTTTGGACGTTCCGGTGGCGCCGTACTGCTTGCCCGGGCCGAGCAGCGTCTCGCCGGCCTTGCCCGCCTTGTCGACGGCGGCCTGCAGCAGGCTGGAGAAGTTGAAGTTGTACTTGCCGAGCACCCACAGGGTGATCACGAGCGCGCCGACGATCAGCAGCGCGGCCTTGATGATCTGCACCCAGGTGGTGCCCTTCATGCCGCCGATGAGGACGTAGGCGATCATGATGATGCCGACCACGGCGATCACGAGGGCCTGCGCGCCACCGCCTTCGACGCCGAGCAGCAGCGCGACGAGACCGCCGGCACCGGCCATCTGCGCCAGCAGGTAGAAGAAGGACACGGCCAGCGTCGACGTCGCGGCCGCGGCCCGCACCGGGCGCTGCTTCATCCGGAACGCCAGCACGTCGCCCATCGTGAACTTGCCGGTGTTGCGCAGCAGTTCCGCGACCAGCAGCAGCGCGACGAGCCACGCGACCAGGAAGCCGATGGAGTAGAGGAAGCCGTCGTAGCCGTTGATGGCGATCGCGCCCGCGATGCCGAGGAACGACGCCGCCGAAAGGTAGTCACCCGAGATCGCGATGCCGTTCTGGGGACCGGTGAAGGCGCGGCCGGCGGCGTAGTAGTCCGACGCGGTCTTCGTGTTGCGGCTGGCGCGGAACACGATCACCAGCGTGATGAGGACGAAGGCGGCGAAGATGAGGATGTTGAGAAGCGGGTTGCTGCCTTCCACACCCGCGGCGATGTTCGTCGTCATGCCTGCTCCTTCGCGGATTCGCCTTCGATGTCCTCACGGATCTTCTCGGCGACCGGGTCCAGCTTCCGGTTGGCGTACCGGACGTAGAGGCCGGTGATCACGAACGTCGAGACGAACTGCAGCAGGCCGAAGATCAAGCCGATGTTGACGTTGCCGAACACCTTCGTGCTCATGAAGCCGTGCGCGTAGTCCGCGAGGAGCACGTACAGCAGGTACCAGAGGAGGAACACCGCCGTCATCGGGAAGACGAACCGGCGCAGGCGGCTGCGGAGCTCACGGAACTCGGTGCTCTCGTGCGCGCGTTCCCAGATGGTCTCTGACGTGTCCGGGGGCCCGCCGCCGGTGTCCGTCGTGCTCATCGCTGCTCCCTGCGACATTGCGGAAAGTGGTCCGCGTCACCGTAGGGAGGCGTGAGGTCGGAGTGAAGATTCAGCGGCTCAACAGCCGGGCCAGACGACGAACGGTTGACGAACGGTCGCGCGGTCCCGACGAACGGGGTTCGTCCAGGTGCAGGCGCAACATCGCGGCCGTGGACCAGGCGGGTGGCCTGCCCCGCAAGGAGACCAACGCCATTACGCCGAACGCCAGCGGTACCGACCAGGGTGCCGGTTGCTGCACCAAGATCGCCACCCAGCCGTGCAGCGGCGGCCCGGCGAGGGCGAACAGGATCGAGCCCGACGACGCGACGAGCCCGGTCAGCACCCCGGCGATCCCGCCGGCCGCCGTCAGCCGCGGCCACCAGATGCCGAGCACGAGCAGCGGGCAGAACGTCGACGCGGCGACGGTGAAGCCCCACGTGACGAGCACCCCGGCGTCGAGCTCGGCCGACCGCAGCGCCAGCAGCACCATGATCGCGGCGACGCCGAACACCGCGATCCGCAGCCGGCGCAGCCCGCCCGGGACGAGGTCGTGCGCGATCGCGCCGGACATCACCAGCAGCAGGCCGAGCGACGTCGCCAGGAACGCCGCGAACGCGCCCGCGGTGAGCAACGCCGTGAAAAGACCGCCGGCCCAGCCACTGTCCACTTGGTACGGCAGCGCGACGACGACCGTGTCCGTCGCGCCGGAGAGGTAGAGCCCGGGCACGAGCACCCGGCCGAGGACGCCGTAGACGCCGGGGAAGAGGTAGAAGACGCCGAGGAGCGCGACCGTGATCGCGGCGGTGCGGCGGGCGGCGCGGCCGTCGGGGCTGGTGTGGAAGCGCATGAGCACGTGCGGCAGGCCCATCGTGCCGAGCATGGTCGCGATCAGCACCGCCCACGTCCCGAGCAGCGGGTAGCCCTGGTCACCGAGGTCGAGCAGCGGCCGCTGCCAGTCGTGCCCGCCGAGCGGGGCGCCGCCGCGGACCGCCGGGACCGCCGCGCCCGCGCCGAACACGACCTCGTCCTGGCTGCGCGCGATGAACTCGCCGGGCGGCAGGGTTTCCACGACACCGTTGCGCCGCACGGCGGTCGGCTCGCGGATTTCCATCGTGACTTCGACTTCGAACTTCACCGGCGTCTCGCGGGCGAAGTGGGTGAACTCGACCGGGTTCAGGGCGTCGGTCCGGTTGACGGCGCCGGCCTGCAGCACGAGCCAGATGGCCGGGATCAGGAACAGCAGCAGCTTCAGCACGAACTGGAAGGCCTGGACGTACGTCGCCGCGCGCATGCCGCCCAGTGCCAGGGTGACGCTGACCGCGGCGCCGGCCAGCACGACGCCGACCCAGTACGGCGTGTGGCCGACCGCGGTGAGCACCAGGCCGGCGGTGCGGAACTGCGGAACGACGTAGATGGTGCCGATCACCAGCACGACGACGGCGGTGAGGCGGCGCAGGGCGGGGGAGTTGAGCCGTGCCTCGGCGAAGTCGGGGACGGTCAGCGCGCCCGAGCGCCGCATCGGCGCGGCCACGAGTACGAGCATCGCGATGTAGCCGGCGGTGAAGCCGACCGGGTACCACAGCGCCCCGATGCCGTCCTTGACCACGAGCCCGGCGACGCCGAGGAACGACGCCGCGCTCAGGTACTCGCCCGAGACGGCGGCGGAGTTCACCAGCGGAGAGATCCGCCGTGAGGCCACGAGGAAGTCCGACGTCGTGCGCATCGCGGCGACCCCGCGGACGCCGATCAGCAGCGTCACGAGCACGACCGGTGCGACGGCGAGCGCGACGCCCACTAGCCGTCGTCCTCGAGGCGTTCGGCGCGGCGCAGCTGCCAGCGCGCCAGCAGGGCCATCGCCGGGTACGGCAGCACGGCGATCATCAGCCAGGACACCGGGATCCCCAGCAGCCGCGCGGTGTCCAGGCTCGGGAAGATCGCGAAGACGCCGGGCAGGCCGAGGAGGAGGACGAACATCAGGACGAGGGCGGGCACGCCGCGGCGGCGCTGGGCGCGGTAGAGCGTGGTGGCGCGCTGGGTGTTGCCCACGGGGAGGCGGGTTTGCCGCCAGCGGTGCCGGGAGCGGCGCCGGGCGTGCGCGAGGCGGGTCTGCGGGCTGGTCACGGCGACCCGGCGGATCTTGCTCATCGCGAGCCCGGCCCGAGCTGACCTCGTTGAGCGGCTTCCAGCAGCCGGTCCCGCAGGTCACGCGCGTGCCGGCGGCTGACCGGGACGTCGCCGGCGTCCGTGTGGGCCAGCAGGCCGCCCGCCGAGTCGCTGCGCAGTTCCAGCACCGCCCCCACCGCGAGCAGGAACCCGCGGTGCACCCGGCTGAACCCGGTGCCCTCCCAGTACTCCTCGAGCCGCGAGATCGGCATCCGCACCAGGTGCACCCCGCCACGCGTGTGCAGCCGGACGTAGTCGCCGTGGGCCTCCACGAACAGCACGTCGTCGCGGCGGACGTACCGCGTGCGCCCGCCGGACTCCACGGGGAGAGCCGCCATCGCGTCCGGGATCGAGCGCGACGACGGCGTCGCGTTGCGCGTCACCTTGGCCAGTGCGGCGGAAAGCCGTTCGGCCCGCACCGGCTTGAGCAGGTAGTCGACGGCGCCGATGCCGTATGCCGCCACGGCGTGCCCGTCGTGCGCCGTGACGAACACGATCACCGGCGGCTCGCTCAGCTTCGCCAGCAGCCCGGCGAGTTCGAGACCGTCGAGGCCCGGCATCGAGATGTCGAGGAACACCGCGTCGAAGCGGTCGGCTTGAAGCAGCCTCAACGCCTTCAGCGCATCAGCCGCGCCGACGACTTCGCCGACTTCGGGCGCTTCGCGCAGCATGCGGCACAACTCGTCCAACGCCGGCGCAAGGTCGTCGACGGCGAGTACGCGAAGCCCGGTCACGGCAGCACCCCCGGCTGGAACCGCGGCACCCGCACGATCACCCGGGTGCCCGCGCCGACCTCGGTTTCCACGGTCAGCCCGTACCAGGCGCCGTAGACGTCCCGCAGCCGCCGGTCCACATTGGCCAGTCCGAGGCCCGCGGGGTCGTCGTCGCCGGTGCGCCCGGCCAGGATGTCCGCCGCGCGCTTCGGGTTCATGCCCACCCCGTCGTCCTCGACGAAGATCACGCAGTCGTTCCCTTCCGCCTGGCCGTGCACCTGGACCAGCCCGGTACCCGACCGCGGCTCGATGCCGTGCCGGATCGCGTTCTCCACCAACGGCTCCAGCACGAGGTAGGGCACCGCGACGGCGAGGATCTCCGGCGCGACCCGCACCTGGACGCGCAGCCGTTCGCCGAGCACGGCCCGCTGCAGCGCCAGGTACGTCTCGATCGCGCGGAACTCCTCGGCGACCACGGTGTACTCGCCGTGGCGCGCCAGGCTGTAGCGCGTGTAGTCGGCGAAGTCGAGCATGAGGTCGCGGGCGCGGTCGGGGTCCGAGCGCACCAGCGACGCGATGACGGTCAGCGCGTTGTAGACGAAGTGCGGCGACATCTCGGCCCGCAGCGCCCGAAGTTCGGCCTGGGCCGCCTGCTCGGCCGACGCTTCGAGCCGGCCTCGCTCCAGAGCCTGGACGACGAGGTCGGCGGCCTGGCCGGCGACCGCGTCCCGGACGTCGCCGACGACCAGCAGCGCCCCGGCCAGTTCGTCGTGGACGTGCAGCGGCAGCACGAGGACGTCCGGCGCCGAGCCGGGTTCCTCGGTGTGGAGCACGCCGTCGAGGACCGTCGCGACGACCGCGTCCGGCCCCGGCCGCCCCGACCAGAGCAGCGAGCCGGAGAGGTCGGTGAGGCCGAGCCCCGGGAAGCCGAAGAGCCGGCGCAGGCCGTGCGCGGCGCGGCGGGCCCGGGTGCCGGACAGGCCGTCGCGCAGGTCGTCGGTGATCCGGCGGGCGGCGGCGAGCACCGGCAGCGGGTCGGCGCGGGACGCCGGACGCAGGTGCACGGTCATCGGGCCTCCCCTCGGCGACGGTGTCCAGGGGACCAGATCCTACGGCTACGCGGGGTCGTCGCGGTCGGCCAGCACCTGGGCGTGGCGGCGGTGGCGGCGCCAGGTGCGGTAGTCGTCGAGCGCCGTGACCGGGGCGGGCTCCCGGTCCAGCAGGTTCGCGTCGGCGGGGTACGGCCGGTCCGGCAGCGAGATCCAGCCGGTCGTGCGGGTCTCCTTGACCGCCACCGGCACCGGCCGGAACGTCGTCGGGTCGAGCCCGTCGCTGTGCCGGACGACCTCCTCGAAGAACCAGGCCGACGTGATCAGCGCCAGCACCCCGCGCGAGGACTTGAGCGCCGCCCTCAGCGGAGCGGCCTCCAGGAGCCGGAACGTCTGGTTGATCGCCGGCGCGGTGACGCCGAAGTCGTCGAAGGCGACTTCGCCCGCGTGCAGTGCCATCCGCAGCCGGATCCGGGCCCCGGGGTGGTGGGTCAGGTTGTGCCGGTGCACCGCCACGGCGAGCGCGTTGGGCAGGAACTCGACGAAGGGCCCCTTGGGGATCTCCGCCGGGACGAGGACGAAGACGCCGTCCCCGCAGTCTTCCCTCCGGCAGTGCCGCCACGGGACGCCGGCGTCGTCGAAGGCCCGGATCAGCGCGCGGTACAGCCCTTCGCGCAGCGCCAGGCGATGTGGTGTGGTCCTGCGCCGGTCTCCGTAGCCCTCGACGTCCACGGCGAAGATCGTCCGGTGCGCGGCCGGCCGTTCGTAGTTCATCGCACCCTCCCTGCGATCATGCATGTGCTGATGCATGTGCAAGTGAGTGTGACGCCGGGCACCCGAGCGGGGGAACGGGTGGTGCGCCGAACGGTCCTCCCGCGGCGGTGACCGGCAGTGAGCGATTACTGCTGGTGAACCGCTGGTCAGAGCCCCGCAAGAGGTGCGCACACCCCTCGCAGGGCCCTGACGGACGGATCAGCAGGACTGCTTGTAGAAGTACTGAGAGTTGGCGTCCATGTCCGCCTTGGTGATCGAGTGCAGCTCCGCGGTCAGGTTCCGCGTCACCGGCTTGCCCTCGACGGCCGCCACCGCCTGCTGGACGCCCTGGGTGCCGATCGAGGCCGGGTCCTGGGCGATCAGGGCCTGGTACTGGCCGTTCTTGAGGCCCTCGACCTCGGACGGGCTGGCGTCGAAGCCGATCAGGTTCACCGCGCCGACCTTGCCGGAGTTGCGGAGGCCGGTCGCCGCGCCTTCGCCGGTGTTGAGGTTGGTCGCGAAGACGCCGATGAGGTCCGGGTTGGCGGCCAGCGCCGCGGTCACCTTGGACGCGGCCTGGTCGGGCTCGTTCTGGGTGAACTGGATGCCGATGGACTTGAGGTTCGGGGTGTTCTTGAGCTCCTCCTCGAAGCCCTTCGCGCGCGCCGCCGTCGTCGACGTGCCGGCGATGGTGTCGAGCACCAGTACCGAGCCGGCCTTGCCGGCGGCCAGCTTCGCCATGGTCTGCGCGGCGAGCTTGCCGCCGGCGGCGTTGTCGGAAGAGATCGAAGACGCCGCGACGCTCGTGTCCTTCAGCGCTGTGTCGACCTCGACGATCTTCGCGCCGCGCGCCTTGACCTGCTGGATCGGCGCGAGCATCGCCGTGTCGTCGGTCGGCGCGATGAGCAGCGCGGCCGGCGGGTTCGCGCCGAGCGCGTTGACGAGCTGGGTCTGCAGGGGCGCGTCGAACTTCTGGGGAGCCTGCGTGGTCAGTTCGTAGCCGAGCTTCTTCGCCTCGGCCTCCGCGCCGCACTGCAGGGAGATGTAGAACGGCTCGGCCTGCACCCCCGGGATCAGCGCGAGTTTCTTGGCGTTGGCCGAGTTCGCCTGGCTGGTGCCGCCGCCGGTGTCGCCCACCGTGCCGGAACCGCACGCGGTGAGCAGCGCGGCGGCGGACGCCAGCGCGCCGGCCGCGACGAGCGTCTTGGTCAAGTTCATCGAAAGCACCTCTTCGTACTCGGGGAACTCAGCGGGAGTTGCGTTGACGGCGGCGGCGCTGGTCGAACCAGACCGCGGCGATGAGCACGGCGCCGACCGCGATCATCTGCCAGAAGTCCGGGACGCCGGTGATGTTGAACCCCTTCTTCAGCACGGCCGGGATGAACACGCCGATCACGGTGCCGAGCACCGAGCCGATGCCGCCGAAGAGGCTCGTCCCGCCCATCACCGTCGCCGCGATGGCGTTGAGGTTGTCGCTGGTGTGCCCGGTGATGGTGGTCGAGTTGTAGTAGGCCAGCGACAGGAACCCGGCGAGCCCGGCCAGGACGCCGGTCAGCGTGTACACCTTCATCAGGTGCGCGGTGACGCCGATGCCCGCGCGCCGCGCGCCTTCGGCGTTCGAGCCGATGGCGAACGTGTAGCGGCCGAACTTCGTGGTGTGCAGCAGCCACGCGCCGACCAGCGTGATCACCACGGCGATCAGCACCAGGTTCGGGACGACGCCGAACGACGTGCCGTAGCCGAGCTGCTTGTTCAGCACGACCGGGACCGTGCGGACGTCACTGCCGTTGTTGAGCAGCAGGGACGCACCGAGCGCCGCGCCCATCGTGCCGAGCGTGACGATCAGCGGCGGGATGCCCGCGACCGCGATGAGGAAGCCGTTGATCAGGCCCCACACCGTCCCGGCGAGGATGGCGACGATCAGCCCGACGATGATCACGCCCCAGCCCGCGCCCCCGGCGTTGCCCCCGGACATCGCTTCCATCGTCTTGCCGCCGACCATGCCGGCGAAGATGAGCACCGAGCCCACCGACAGGTCGATGCCGGACGTGATGATCACGAACGTCATGCCGACCGAGAGCACCAGCAGGACGGCCGTCTCGATGAGCAGCAGCTGGAAGTTGTACAGCGTCGGGAACGCGCTCGGCGCGAGCACGCTGAACACGATGATCAGCGCCACCAGCACGAGGGCGATCCAGAACGTGTTGGCACCGACCAGGCGCTTGCCCAGCGGCCGCTTGCCGAAACCCGCTTCGGGCGTTTCCTGGATGTCCTGGGTGGGTGCGCTCACGCGGCCTCCTCCTGCACGAGCGCGCCGGTCATCGCCGCGACGAGGTCCTCGAGCTTCGTGTCCGGACCGGTGAACCGCGCGACGCGCTTGCCGAGCCGCAGCACCTCGACGCGGTCGGCGACCGACAGCACCTCGGGCATGTTGTGGCTGATCAGCACGACGGCGATGCCCTTGTCGCGCACCTTCTTGATGACGTCGAGCACGCGCTCGCGCTGCACGACGCCGAGCGCCGCGGTCGGCTCGTCCATGAACACGACCTTCGACGCCCACACGACCGACCGCGCGACCGCGACGCTCTGGCGCTGCCCGCCGGACAGCGAGCCGATCGGGACGTCGGTGCTCTGCAGCGTCACGCCGAGGCGCTGGAACTCCTCGACGGCCTGCCGCCGCATCTCGGCCTTGTCGAGCATGCCGAGCTTGCCGAGGATGCCCTTGCGGTGGATTTCGCGGCCCAGGAACAGGTTCGCCGCCGGATCCAGCTCGGGGGCGACGGCCAGGTCCTGGTACACGGTCTCGACGCCGAGGCGCCGGGCCGTGGTCGGCGAGTCGAAGTGCGCCTCGGCGCCGTCGAGGAGGATCTTCCCCGACGTCGGCTGTTCCGCGCCCGAGAGGCACTTGACCAAAGTGGACTTGCCGGCGCCGTTGTCGCCGATCAAGGCCGTCACCTCGCCCGCGCGGGCCTGGAAAGCCGCCCCGCGCAAGGCTTCGACCGACCCGTAGTGCTTCGTCAGGTCGACCGCTTCCAGCAGGATTTCGCTCATCCGTGCCTCTCCTCCGGCGCCGGCGGACGGCAGCGGATCACCGTCGCCGTGCCGGACAGCTCGGTCTGGCCGGCGTCGAACGGCACGACGTAGGTGTCGCCCTTCGCCAGCGCGTGCTCGCCGCCGTGCTCGGTGCGCAGGGTGCCTTCGCCGTCGAGGACGACGAGCACCGCGAACGACGGGTCGAGTGACAACGTTGTCGTCTCGTCGGTGCGCAGCTGGTCGGCTCGGAAGAACCGCTCCGATCCGCCGGCGAGCAGGTCCACGGTGGACGCGCGATCGCCCGCCGTGCGCTTGACGATCGTCTCGAGCCGCTCGGCGTCCCAGCCCGAAGTGTCGAGCGCCTCGATGGCGGTGTCGAAGCCGAGCCCGAGGTGGCCCTTCTCCGGCGACGCGAGGAAGTCACGCCACTCGATCGTGAGCGAGAAGTCCGTCGGCTGCTGCAGTTCGACGACGAACACGCCCTCGCCGATCGCGTGCGGGAGCCCGGCCGGGATGTAGACGGTGTCGCCCGCGGTCACCGGGACGCTGTTCAGCGCGCCCAGCATGCTCGGCACGTCCTGCTCCCGCGTCCACTCGGACACGGTCGCCTTGGACAGCGTCTCCTTGAAGCCGGGGTAGACGCGCGGGTCGTCGCCGTAGGTGCCGACCACGATCCACGCCTCGGTCTTGCCGAAGTGCGAGTCGAAGTGCTGCTTCGCGAAGGCGTCGTCCGGGTGGAAGTGCACGGGCAGCCGCTGACCCGCGTCGAGCAGCTTGACCAGCAGCCCGGTCGACGTCCCGAGCGCCTCGACGTGCTTGGCGCCGAGCCAGCCGTTCGGGTTCGCGACGACCGCGTCGCGCAGCCAGTCGCCGCCGGGGAGCCGGGTCAGGCCGTTGGTCTCCTGGCCGAACATGGTGCTCACCGAGGCGACCCAGTCTTCCGGGCCGAACTTCTTGTCCGGCGACGCGCCGCGCAGAGCCGCGATGGCGTCGCCGCCGCGGTAGAACTGCGGCGGCTGGTTGGCGGGGAGCCGGAGGGGTTCGAGGGTCACGGGGCGACCTCACCGGAGCCGCGGGCGACGAGATGCACGGGCAGGACGACCTTTCTGGGCGGGGACTGATCTCCTTGGACACGGGCGAAGAGCAGCTCGGCCGCGGCGTGGCCGAGCGCGCTCACGTCGTGCGCGACGACGGTGACCGGCGGGTCGAGCAGGTCCGCCAGCTCGAAGTCGTCGAAGCCGACCATCGCCGGGCGCTGCTCGGCGTGGGCCAGCGCGCGCAGCACGTGCACGGCGACCCGGTTGTTGCCGGCGATCACCGCGGTGGCCGCGTCCGGGCCGTGCATCAGGCGCTTCACGGCGTCGCCGATGTACTCCTGCGTCGGCGTCCGCATGGAGACCAGCGACTCGTCGTAGGAGATCCCGTTGCGGACGCAGCCTTCGCGGAACCCGCGCAGGCGCTCGGCCGCGGTGAAGATGTCCGGGCTGTCGCCGAGGAACGCGATCCGGCGGTGGCCGTGCTTCGCCAGGTGGGTGACGGCCTCGATGGTGCCGCCGAGGTTGTCGACCAGCACCGTGTCGGCCACGATGTCGCCGGCCGGCCGGTCGATGAACACCACCGGCGTGCCCGCGCGCATCTCCGGCACCAGGTAGCCGTGCTGCAGGCCGGCCGGGACGACGAGGATGCCGTCCACCCGCCGCGCGCAGAACTCGAGGACGAGCTCGCGCTCGCGGTCGGAGTTCTCCTCGGACGAGCCGGTGAGCACCTGGCGCCCGAACGACGTCGCGATACGCTCGACCGCACGGTTCAGCTCGGAGTAGAAGGGGTTGCCGACGTCCTCGACGATCAGACCGATGGTGCCGGTGGTCGACCCGCGGCGCAGGTTGCGCGCGCCCAGGTTGCGCCGGAACCCCAGCTGCTCGATGGCCGCCATGACCCGCTCGGCGGTGTCCGGGTGCACCGCCGGTTCGTCGTTGACCACGCGCGAGACGGTCTTGATGCTGACGCCCGCCAGCCGGGCCACATCGCTCATCGTGGCCCGCCTGCTCGCGGTGCGCGGTGCGCCGTCGCGGTCCCGGCCCGGGGGAGACAACGTTGTCATAGTGCACGGGATTGAACGCCACGGCGCCGTGGGTTGTCAACGGTCTGCGTGCGAATTGTGCCGATTCGGCTACCGACGTCGTAGGACAGACGGCTGATCATGCTGTCCCGAAGTGGACAGGACTTGACGGGACCCTTGACGGTCCGGTGAGCCGCTGCCCAAGGTTGCCCCGTTCGACCGACTGCGCGACAAGGTTGTCATTTCGGTCGCGCTGACGACGTGAGAGGCGATGGCCATGGCGCGTTTGCGCTTCAGAGCCGGTTTGACCTTTTTGACACTGGCGGTGACCGCAGCGGTGGCTCCCGCTGTCCCCGCCGCGGCAGCTCAGAGCACCGATTTCGCGAAGTGGGTCAACCCCTTCGTGGGGACGCGGCCCGGCGGGGCCGACCACGGCACCGGGGGCGGTGCCGGCAACACGTTCCCGGGCGCGGTCGCGCCGTTCGGGATGGTCCAGTGGAGTCCCGACACGGTGAAGTCCCAGCCCGGCGGGTACTTCTACGACGACGACGCCCTGACCGGGTTCAGCCTCACGCACCTTTCGGGCGCCGGCTGTTCGACCTATCAGGACATCCCGTTCATCCCTTATGTCGGTGAAGTGACGACTTCGCCGGCGACCGACCCGGCGCACTACACGTCGAAGTTCTCGCACGCCAACGAACACGCGACCGCGGGCGCCTACGACGTCACCCTCGACAGTGGAGCGAAGGTCGAGCTGTCCGCGACCCAGCGCACCGGCTCCGCGCGGCTGTCCTACCCGGCCGGCGCGTCCTCGACGCTGCTGGTCAACACCTCCGGCTCGGTCAACGGCACCGACGACGCGTCGATCACGATCGGCAAGGACACCCTCAGCGGCTGGGCCACGAGCGGCCGCTTCTGCGGCGCGAAGAACAGCTACCGCGTCTACTTCTCGGCCAAGTTCGACACGCCGTTCGCGTCGATCGGCACGTGGAAGAACGGCGCCGTGACGCCGAACAAGGCCGCGGAAACCGGTGGCGCCAAGGCGAAGGTCGCGCAGCCCAACGGCGTCGACGCGTCGATCGCGCGCACCACCACGGCCAAGCAGCAGAACACGACCGTCAGCGGCCCGGGCAGCGGCGGGTACGTCACCTTCGCGAACCTCAACGGCGCCCAGGTGAACGTCCAGGTCGGACTGTCCTTTGTGTCCGTGGACGGCGCCAAGGCCAACCTGAAGGCGGAGAACACCGGCAAGTCGTTCGACACCATCGCGGCGGGCGCGCGCAAGGCGTGGAACGCGCAGCTCGGCAAGATCGCCGTCACCGGCGGCTCGGACGCCGACCTGACGACGTTCTACACCTCGCTGTACCACTCGCTGATCCAGCCCAACGTCTTCTCCGATGTGGACGGTCAGTACCCGGGCTTCGACGGCCGGATCCACCAGGCCGACAAGGGCCACGCGATGTACACCAACTTCTCCGGCTGGGACATCTACCGCTCGGAGGTCCCCCTCCTGGCGACGATCGACCCGAAGGAGACGTCGGACATCGTCCGGTCGATGATGGCCTACGCCGAGCAGGGCGGGTCTTGGGACCGCTGGACGGTGGCCAACGACTACACCGGCGTGATGAACGGCGACCCGTACCACATCATCGTCTCCAGCGCGTACGCGTTCGGCGCGCGTGACTTCGACGCCCAGAAGGCGTTGCTGCTCATGATCAAGGGCGCCACCCAGCCGACGCAGGGCTACACCGAGCGGCCGGGCCTCGACGACTACCAGAAGCTCGGCTACGTGCCGGGCGCCGGCGCGGACACCCTCGAATACACCAGCGCCGACTTCTCCATCGCCCAGTTCGCGAAGCGGCTCGGCGACAGCGCGACGTACACGACGTTCATGAAGCGCGCGCAGAACTGGCAGAACCTCTACAACCCGGGCACCGGCCACCTGCAGCCGCGCAACGCGGACGGCTCGTTCGCCGGCACCTACGACCCCGCCAGCTCGCAGGGCTGGGTCGAGGGCAACGGCGCGCAGTACGAGTGGATGGTGCCCTACGACCTCGGCGGCGTCGTGACGGCGTTCGGCGGGAACACCGCGACCCAGTCGCGGCTGGACACCTTCTTCACCCAGCTGAACGCGGGCACGCAGGAGCCGTACGCCTTCATGGGCAACGAGCCGAACTCCAACGCGCCGTACGTCTACTCCTACGCGGGCGCCCCGGCCAAGACCCAGTCGATCGTGCACCGCTCGATGGACGAGCTGTACAACCCGCGTCCCGAAGGCCTGATCGGCAACGACGACCTCGGCCAGATGTCGGCTTGGTACGTCTGGTCGGCGCTCGGCGTCTACCCGGAGATCCCGGGCCGCGCCGAGACGCTGCTCGTCACCCCGCGCTTCGAGCACGCCGTGCTGACCACCGGCGCGGGCAAGAAGGTCACCATCAACGCCCCGGGCACCGGTGACTACGTGGGCAGCCTCAAGGTCAACGGCGGCGCGGCCGCCAAGGCGTGGCTGCCGGAGGCGCTCATCTCCAGCGGCGGCACGCTCGACTACACCCGCTCCGCCACGGCGACGGCGTGGGGCAGCGCGACGGCCGACGCGCCGCCGTCGTTCCGCGAGCAGGAGAAACCGAGCCTGTCCTTTGTGGACCCGGCACGCGCGGTGACGCCCGCGGGGTCGACGTCCCAGGCGTCCGTGGGAGTCCAGGACCTCTCCGGGACCGCCCGGACCTGGACCTACACCGCGGGCAGCGTCGACGGGATCACGCTGACGCCGGCGTCGGGCAGCATCGCCGTCCCGGCGGGCGGCAAGGCGCACGCCGACCTGACGGTTTCGGTGCCGGCCGGCCTGGCCGACGGCGCCCGCCGCATCCCGGTGACGTTCTCGGCGCCGGGCGTGGCTTCGACGCAAGCGGTGCTGACGGTGCTCGTGGCGCAGCCGAACAGCTGGCTCGCCACGGTCGACAACGCCGGCATCTCGCCGGACTCCGACTCGTCGAAGGCCAACTTCGACGGCGGCGGCTGGAGCTACTCGGCCGACGCGCTGGCCGCGGCCGGCGCCACCCCGGGCGGCACGGTGACGAGTGACGGCATCAAGTTCACCTGGCCGTCGTTCCCGGCCGGCGACCCCGACAACGTGGTCGCGAACGGCCAGACGGTGAACGTCTCCGGTTCCGGACGCCTGGCGCTGCTCGGCTCGGCGTCCAACGGCAACGCGTCCGGAACGCTGACGGTGACCTACACCGACGGCAGCCAGTCGACGGCCACCATCGGGTTCTCCGACTGGACCCTCGGCGGCGGCGGCGCGCAGCCGTCGTTCGGCAACCGGATCGTGCTGTCCACGCCGTACCGCAACGCTTCGGGCAGCGACCCGCAGCAGATCCGCACCATGGTGTTCGGCACCAACCCGATCACCTTGGACGCGGGCAAGACGGTGGCGAGCGTGACGCTGCCGTCGAACGTCAGCGGCGGCGCGCTCCACGTGTTCGCCATCGGTATCGGCGCGTAAACCACGAAGTCGACGGCCCCCTCCCGCACGGGAGGGGGCCGTTCCCATGCCGGCGGAATGGCCGGATCCGGCCAGCGTCATCCCCCGTTCGGCCCCTTACTCGCGATGATCTCTGCGTTACGTTGGTCCGACCCAAGGGGAGTGGGGAGGTGGGGTCGCGCGTGCCGGTTTCGCCGGAACCGTTGGTGTTCCCGGATGTCGAGCAGGCCGTCGCGGAGTTCCTCCGCGCCCGGCCCGAACTGTCCGGCGTCCCGGTGGGAACGTCGGTCCCGCCGGGGTTCGACGGAACGCAGCGCGCCGTCGCGCTCACCCGGCTCGGCGGCGTCTACCTCGACGACGACCGGCTCGACCACGCGGAAGTGCGGCTGGACTCCTACGGTCCGGACAAGACCGCCGCGCACCCGGTCGCGCTGGTCGTGCGGGGTGTGCTGCCGCTGCTGAGCGCGCTCGGCAGCGGCACCGTGTTCTCCGACGTGACCGAGCTCCAGGGTCCGTGTTTCGTGCTCGACCGAAAGCATTCTGACGCGAACCGGTACGTGATGCGGTACCGGTTCGTCGCGAGAGTCGTATCCAGACCGGCCTGAGCGGGCCGGCGGCGCAGTGGGAGGGCTGCTCATGCCAGGACTGAACGCCAGCGAGATCCGGGTGGCCGGAAGCGGAGCCGTCTACGTGGCACCGGCGCACACACCGGCCGACTTCACCAAGCAGTGGACGGCGCCGTGGACGAACCTCGGCTACACCACCGCGGACGGGGTCAAGTTCGTCAAGAAGGACAAGCTCGACCCGGTGGACACGTGGCAGTCGGTGGCCGCGATCCGGTACGTCTTCAGCGATCGCGACTTCTCGGTGAAGTTCTCGCTGCTGCAGATCAACAGCGACACCCTGCAGTTCTTCTTCAGCTCCCCGCCGCCGACGGCGGCCGGTGTCTACAACATCGCCGCCGCGCCGAAGGTCGACGAGCGTGCGCTCGGCATCGAGTTCTCCGACGGCGGGGTCGTGAACCGCTTCTACATCCCGCGCGGGGTGGTCACCGAGACCGACGAAACCGCGATCACGCGGACGTCGGCGATCAAGCTCGGCGTGACCTTCACGGCGCTGACGCCGATCAACGGCACGCCGGAGACCTTGGCGCAGTGGTCCATCAGCGGGACCGCGGCCGCCGCGGCTGCCGAATAACGGGGGAACGCACCACATGGCGAAGTACGACGTCAACGCCGCCCGGGCGCAGCGCCTGGAAGCGCTGGGGGAGCGCTGGGAGTTCGAGCTCGACGGCGACACCTTCAGCCTGCCGACCGAGCTGCCGAGGGACGCGGTGAGCAAGCTGGCGGCACTCGATCCGTCCGATTTGGACGGTCTGCTGCAGGTCCTGCTCGGCGACGAGCAGTTCAAGCGGCTGGACGACCACTCGCTCAGCGTCCAGGACGTCCAGGCGCTGCTGGAGGCCTACGGTCGCGACACCGGTATGGCGCTGGGGGAATCCTCGGCCTCGACGCGCTCCTGAGCGAGCACGGCGAGGCCGTCGAAGCCGACCTGCTCCGGTTCTACCGGGTCGACCTGCTCGACTACCACCGCGGCCGGCTCTCGCCGCGGCGGCTGCGGGTGCTCATCCGCCACCTGCCCCGGGAGTCCGCGCTGGTGCGCGCGCTGCACGGGGACGCGGCCGAGTGGGGCCTGACCGAGCACCTGCTCGCCGGCGCCGTCGACGAGCTGGCGGTCGGCAACTGGCTGTTCGTCACGGCCAACTCCGGGGAGCAGGCCGATCCGCCGCCGCGCCCGCGGCCGGTGCCCCGCCCGGGCGTCGAACCGGAGCCGGACTCCGCGGCCACCCCGGCCGAGATCGCCGCGTTCTTCGGCGCGCCCGCACGAGGAGGGGACTGATGCCCGAACCCGCTTCCGCCGTCACGGGCGCGCAGGCGCAGACGAACGCCTTGGTGGCCGGCATCCAGAAGTCGATCACCGACGCCGTCGCCGGCGCCGCGAACAAGATATCCACGAAGTTCGCCGAGCGTGTCGACAAAGAGCTCGCCGAGATGACGACGAGCTTCAAGGCGACGCACCCGGCGGTCACCCAGGCTGTCACCGACGTCGTCGGCTACACGGACGCGGTCAAGACCACGTCGGTCGCGATCCGGGACAGCGCCAAGCAGCTCAAGGAGACGAGCGCCGCGGTCAAGCAGCTGCCGGCGTCCATCCGGGACGTCCAGACCGGCCTGCGCGACAGCGCGACGGAGGCGGCGAAGCTCGGCCGCGACCTGAAGCAGATGGTCGCCGGTGTGCCCGGCATGGTGCGGGACCTCGCGACCGCCATGAAGACGAACCTGATCCAGGGCTTCAACGCCGTGCGCCAGGGGGCGGTGCAGGGCGCGAAGGCCGTGCTCGACTTCGCCAAGTCGACGTTCACGTTCTCGAACATCCAGAAGGCCGCCACGGCCGTCACCGTGCTTTTCAAGAACGCCGTGAAAGGGCTCGGCAACGCGGTCAAGGCGAATCCCATCGGGTTCGCGGTCACCGTGCTGACCCTGCTCGTCGGCGCGCTGATCTTCGCCTACCAGCGAAGTACGACGTTCCGGAACATCGTCAACGCGGCCTTCGCCGCGGTGCGGTCGGTCGTGACCGCCGCGATGGGCAAGGTCCGCGAGATCATCCACGCCGTCTGGCCCGCGGTGTCCAAAGTGGTCCAGGTCGCGGCGAAGCTGATCCACGGCTACGTGAGCACCTACTTCGGCGCGCTTCGCAAGGTCGTCGAGACGGTGTGGAGCGCGGTGAAGACGGTCGTCACCGGCGCGGTGAACACGGTGGTCGCCACGGTCAAGGGCGTCGGCAAGGTGGCCGGCATCGTCAAGGGCGCGTTCGACCAGGCGAAGACGGCGGTGAGCGGCGCGCTCTCCGGCATCGTCGGGTTCGTGAAGGAGCTGCCGGGCCAGATCGTCAAGGCGCTCGGCAACCTGGGCCGGACGCTCTACGACGCGGGCAAGTCGGTGATCGAGGGTTTCCTCAACGGCATCCGCGACATGGCGGGCAGCATCGTTTCGACGCTGCAGAACTCCGTGATCGACAAGATCCCCGGCCCGATCCGGAAGGCGCTCGGGATCAGCTCGCCGTCGCGGGTGATGGCGCAGATCGGCACCGACATCGGCGCCGGGCTCACCACCGGCATCGATTCGACGCGTGACCGGGTGGCCGAGGCGATGACCAAGCTGGTGCCGCTGCCGAAGTCGGCGACCATCGCGCCCGCGCTGGCCACCCTGCGCACCACCCTGGCCGCCCACCTGACCGGCCCGCTGGCCCGCGTGACCCCGGCGGCCGCCGCCGGCGCGGTGACGGTGAACGTGCACCCCCGGGCCGGGCAGTCGGAGTACGAGATCGGGCGCATCGCGGCCAGGGAGGTGGCATGGGCGGCGAAGCGGTGACCCTGGTCCTGCCGGTGTACGAAGTGGACGGCTGGGCGGGAAACACGATCGACCCCGACGGCGTCGAGTGGTGGGTGACCAAAGAGGACGGCTGGTCCGGCGGCCCGGGGGTGCGGCTGGAGCTGTCCGACCGCCCCCAGCGCGACGGCAGTTTCGACGCGCCTTCGTTCCGGTCGGCGCGCGTGATCACCTTGGAGGGGACGGCGATCGCGCCGGACGGCTCGGCCCGCGAGCGGGCCAAGGACCGCATGGCCGCCCTGCTCGCGGACGGCACCCGGTTGACACCGCTCGTGGTAGCCGAGCGCACGGTACGCCGGAGCGCCCGGGTGCGGCTGTCGTCGGCGATCAAGATCGTGGACACGACGCCGGTGAGCTTCGACTGGTCGGTGCAGGTCACCGCCCCGGACCCGCTCCGCTACGGCGAGGATCTCCACGTCGAGACCTGCGGCTTGCCCCGGCCGGCTCCGGGCATGACCTTTCCCGTGCGGTTCCCACTGGTGTTCGGCCGAGGCGAAGGCGGAACGCTCGCGTTGGCGAACTCCGGGACCGCGACCGTGCGTCCGGTCTGGACGATCACCGGGCCGTGCGTGCAGCCGGCGATCCGCAACGACTCGACCGGCGAGCGGATGGCGTTTTCGCTGAGCCTCGCCGAAGGAGATGTGCTGACCGTCGACTCCGCCGCCCGGACCGTGTTCCTGGGTGAGGCGTCTCGCCGTGCCACGCTGCTGCCGCGGTCGGCCTGGTTCGGCCTGCCACCCGGCAGCACGGCGGTGGGGTTCGAAGCTTTCGACAACACCGCGACGGGCAGGTTGACCGTCCGGTGGCACGACGCGTGGATTTGAAAGAACAGGAGGGGGAACGGCGATGGTAGAGCGGGACCCGGGTTGGGTGGATGGCGTCGACTCCGCCGAAGCGAGGCTCATCACCGGCGCGCTGGTGCAGGTGGAAGGCATCGGCGACGCACTCGATCCGCTGCGGGCGCGCTCGGGGGTGCGCGACAGCCCCGGTGACCCCGGCAAGGTGGCACTCGTCTCGAACAAGTTGCGGGTCAACCCGTTCCAGGCGGTGCTCACCGACCGGACCAAGCCGGCTGACGGCCCGTACATCGTGACCCTGGATGCGGTGAAGGAACTGCCGATCGCCGCGGCGCACGCGTCCTCGGCCCGGTGGGACCTGGTGGTGGCCGAACTGGCCGGCAGCGGTTTCGTGGTGAACGTCTACACGGGGGAGAGTTCGGCCAGTCCCGTGCGGCCCACGCCGAATCCGGGGCCGAGCCTGGTCCTCGCGGAGATCCAGGTGCCGAAGGAGGGCACCCCGCCGACGGTCACCGACCGGCGGCAGTTCACCGCGGGGATGAGCGGGATCCTGCCCGTGCGCGGCGACACCGATCTGCCGCCTGTTGCCACCGCGCACAGCAGCCAGTTCGTGTACCGCGTGGACACCGGTGTCCTTCTGTGCAAGCGGAATTCGGCCTGGGTGCCCTACCGGCCGCCCCGCGGGGACACCTGGCATCCCATGACGCCCCTCGATGGCGGCTGGAAGAACTTCGTGAGCGGTTACAACACCCCCGCCTACACTTTGATGGACGATGGCTGGGTACGGCTGCGCGGCGTGGTCTGCAACGGTGTGATCGGCGAGACGATCTTCACGCTCCCGAACAACTGCAAGCCTCCGGTGCAGTGGCTGCTCGGGGTCAGCACGAGTCCCGACGCGCACGGCCTGGTCAACGTCCTGCCGACCGGCGCGATCAAGGCGACCAAGGGCAACCCCGCCTGGATCTCGCTCGACGGCCTGACCTTCGCCACCTACTAGGCGGACAAGATGGGCGCGACCTACACCTACCTCATCGCCGATCTCCGGACCGGCACCATCCTCGACGAGCTCCCCCTCTCCGGGGTCTCCTTCGACAAGAAGCTCAACGACGCCGGCTCGTTCCGCGGCCGGCTCCGCGTCGACGACCCCGAAATCCGCATCCGCGAACCCCGGGTGCTCGCCGAGCCCGGGCGCTGCGCCGTCTACGTCGACCGGGACGGCGACCTCCTCTGGGGTGGCATCGTCTGGACCAGCCGCTACAGCGCGGCCGGCGGGACGCTGGAGCTCGGGGCCGCCGACTTCCTCTCCTACTTCGACCACCGGCTCGTGCTCGACCCCGCGGACCTCACGGCGACCGTTCCCCTCGGCGGTGACCAGCTCGGCGTCGCCCGGCAGCTGGTCGGTCTCGTGCAGTCCCACGTGGACGGTGACCTGGCCGTGCGGGTCACCGGCCCGGCGACCTCCGGCGTGACCCGCGCCCTGAGCTACGCGCCCGCCGATCTCAAGGTGGCCGGTGAGGTCCTGCGCGACCTGGCCAACACCGACGACGGGCTCGACTTCGCCTTCGACGTCCGGTACGACGCCGGCGGCGTCCCCGAACGCCTGCTGAACCTCGGCTATCCCCGGCTGGGGGCCGAGGCCGGCGCGGACGCCTACGTCTGGGAGTACGGCGCGAACCTGGTGGACTTCGTCTGGCCGAGCGACGCGGCGAACATGGCCACGCGCGTGCTGGGGACCGGCGCCGGCGGCGTGGTGGTGCGAGCCGATCCGGCCGCGCACGACGCCGGCTGGCCGTTGCTGGAAGCCGCCGCGGCGCCGGTGGACACGGCGGACGCGGCGATGCTGACCGCGCACGTCGCCGGGGAGCTCGCCACCCGGCGGCGGCCGGTCGTGCTGCCCGAGCTGACCGTGCGCGCCGACCTCGATCCCGTCGTGGGGTCGTACTCGGTCGGCGACGACGTGCGGGTGGTCGTCGACGACCCGTTCTTCGCCGGCGACCAGCTCGACGTGACCGTCCGGCTGCTCGGCTTGGCGGTGACCCCCGGCGACGACGCCGGGCAGGAAGAGGTCGTGCTGACCGTCGCGCCCCTGCTGGCGCCCTCGTGAGCCGCGTCAACCAGCCGGACACGCTGGTTTCGGTGCTGCGGGAGATCCAGCGGCGTCTTCGCGTGCTCGAAAGCACCCGCCGCACCACGACGTTCGCCGCCGCCCGCGCCCCGGCGCCGGTCATGGCGTTCCAGCCCGCGCGGCCGCAGGAGTGGCCCGGGACGGGTTCCGCCGAGTGGACGCCGCTGGTCCGGCTGCTCACCCGGCCCGGCGAAGTCCTGGTCGTCCTGGACGTCGTGGCGGACTCTGCGGGCGAGGCCCGGGTGCTGGTGGACGGGGAAGCGGTGGCCACCGTCGAGGTGGGCCGCCACGAGGTCACCGTCACCGCGAGCGCCGCGCTGACCGAGCTGGTGGTCGAAGCGCGGCGGACCGGGGCCACGGGGACAGTGCGGGTGACGGCCTTCGCGCTCGCGGGCTGACCGCTGTCCGGAACGAGACAGGTATTCACCGCCCTCTTGACCGGTTCGTCGGGCGTTGCCGAAGGTGTCGGGGGATGACATCGTTGGCAGGAGGAAGCTCAGTGAAGAGCAAGGTCCTGGCGGGCGCGTTGACGCTCGCCGTGGTGGCGACGGGGGTGAGTCCGGTCGTGGCGGAAGCTTCCGGTGGGGACGCCCTCGACGCCGTCAACACGTTCATCGGTACGCAGGACGAGGGCAACACCTTCCCCGGCGCCTCGGCGCCGTTCGGGATGACGCAGGTCAGCCCGATCACCTCGCACTACGCCGGCTACCGCTACACCGACACCGCGATCCGCGGCTTCGGCCACTTCTTCCTCTCCGGGGCGGGCTGCTGGGAGCAGGGCGGCCTCGTCTCGACCCTGCCGACCACCGGCGAGATCGGTCCCGGCAAGGCCTTCGACACCACGAAGGCAGCCACTTTCGACCAGAAGCGTTACGCGGCGCCGTTCACCCACGACGGCGAGGTCGGCAAGCCCGGCTACTACAAGGTCCACCTGACCGGCTACGGCGGCGTCGACGTCGAGACGACCGCGGCGACCCGAGCCGGTGTCGAGCGGTACACCTTCACCAAACCCGGTGATGCCAACGTCTTCGTCAACGTCGGGCAGGCCAACGACAAGGAACCCGTGACGGGCAGCAGCATCCGCGTCGTCGACGACCGGACCGTCGAAGGGACCGTGGAGTCGCAGGCGTTCTGCGGCGGCAAGGCCTACACGACGTACTTCACGACGAAGTTCGACAAGCCGTTCAAGTCCTCGGGCACGTGGTCGCCGACCGGCGGCACGCCGGGCAGTCGCGAGTCGGCGGGTGGCGCCGGTCTGCGCGGCGCCTGGCTGACGTTCGGCGGGCAGAGCCAGGTCACCGCGACCACCGCGATCTCCCAGGTGGACGCGCAGGGCGCGCGGGTCAACCTGGCGGCGGAGAAGATCCGGTCGTTCGACGCCGCCAAGGAGGCGGTCCAGCGCACCTGGCGGCACGAGCTGTCCACTGTGGACATCAAGGGCGGCTCGACCGACGACCGCACGGTCTTCTACACCTCGCTGTACCACGCGTTGCTGCAGCCGCTGACCGCCAACGACGCCGACGGCCGCTACTACGGCTTCGACAAGAAGATCCACCGCGCGGTCGGCTGGACCTACTACGACTTCTTCTCGCTGTGGGACACCTACCGCACGCAGAACCAGCTGCTGGCGCTGCTGCGGCCGGACCGCGCGAAGGACGTCGCGAAGAGCATCCTCGCCATCCACGACCAGGGTGGCTGGCTGCCGCGGTGGGCGTACGCGAGCCAGGAGACGAACACGATGACCGGCGACCCGGTCACGCCGTTCCTGGTCGACCTCTGGCGGTTCGGCGCGCTGTCGGGCAACGAAATGCGCGCCTACCAGGCGTTGCTGCAGAACTCGACGCAGATCCCGCCCGCGTCGTCGCCGTTCCAGGGTCGCTCGGGCAACGCGAGCTACCAGGCCGACGGGTTCGTCCAGTACGACCCGGACTTCCCGAAGAAGGGCCAGGACACCGACCCGAACCACGGCGCGTCGGCGACCCTGGAGTACGCGCTCGGTGACTGTTCGCTATCGGTCATGGCCGCCGCGCTCGGCAAGAAGGACGACGCGGCCGCCCTCAAGCAGAAGGGGCGGACCTATCGGACACTGTGGGACGAAACGCAGGCCGACCGCGGCTTCACCGGCTTCTTCCGGCCGAAGGTCGCGGGCGGCGACTGGTTCACCCCCGCCGACAAGCCGTACAGCCCGCAGAGCCAGGACGGCTTCCACGAGGGCACGGCCTGGCAGTACCAGTGGCTCGTCCAGCAGGACGTCCCCGGGCTCGTGCGGCGCATGGGCGGTTCGGCGGCCACCGGCCAGCGGCTCGACGACTTCTTCGCCTACGACGAGCTGGTGAAGAACCCGGCGACGGCCGTCCGCGAGAACTGGGTCGTCGGCCCGTACGACTACTACGACCAGTTCCGCTACAACCCGAACAACGAGCCGGACCTGCACTCGCCGTGGATGTACGCGCTCACCGGGCAGCCGGCGAAGACGTCGACGGTCGTGCGGGCGGCGCACACGCTGTTCACCGACGCGCCCAACGGCGTCACCGGCAACGACGACCTCGGCACGATGTCGGCGTGGTACGTCTTCAGTGCTCTCGGGCTCTATCCCGCCGTCCCAGGGACTGGGAACTTCGTGCTGAACGCGCCGCGGTTCGCGAAGTCCGTGCTGCACCTGGAGAACGGCCGCGACATCACGATCAACGCGCCGGGCGCCGACGGCTCGAAGCTGCAGTACGTCTCGGGCCTGAAGGTCGAGTCGCGCGCCAGTGATCGCGTGTACGTCAATGTGGACCAGCTGAAGCGTGGCACGACGCTCGACTTCCGCCTGACCACCGACGCCGCCACGGCGACGTGGGGGACGTCACCGGCGTCCGCGCCGGTTTCGCCCTGCTCGGAGTAGACAGCCGACGCTCACGGCCGTGGTTCAGACCACAGTGGACCACGGTCGTGAGCATCGTCACGGGCCCCGGTGTTCCCGTGAGGGCCATCACGCCTCACACTGGTATCAGCACGTCCGACAGCGCCGTTGACGTCCACAGGCAGTCCGCCTTGGACGGTGCGTCGGGCGTTTTTTGCGCAACAACCACAGTGGTGAGACCCCACAGGAGGAAGAAGTGTCCAGCAAGGCCGCTCTAGTTTTCCGCGTGGCCGCAGTCGCCGAAGCCCTTTCCTGGGCGGCGCTGCTTGTCGGGATGTTCCTCAAGTACGTCGTCCACTCCTCCGGTGAGGGCGGCGTGCCCGTCATCGGCATGGTGCACGGCGTGATCTTCGTCCTCTACGTGGTCGTCTCCCTGTCCGTGGCGAAGCCGCTCGGCTGGCGCCCGAAGACGCTGGTCCTCGCCCTGCTCGCGAGCATCCCGCCGCTGTTCACGTGGCTGTTCGAGAAGTGGGCGCTGCGCAACGGCAAGCTCGACGGCCCGCAGCGGCTGACCCACGGCGGTGTCGGCCTGTTCCAGGTCCAGGAACCCGTCGCCGCCTGATCCCGATATGTGAGAAGGGCCCGCACTCCGGTGCGGGCCCTTCTGCTTTCCGGCTGGTTATTCGGTGAAGTCGCCGGCGGCGCGGCGCACCTTCGTCAGCAAGTCCGTGAGCTGCTCGGTCTGCCGCTCGGTGAGCCCGGTCAGCCCGAAGCCGATGTCGTTGACGGCGACGGTCGCGGACTCGCGCCGCTTCCGGCCTTCGTCGGTGATTTCGACGAGCGTCGTGCGCCGGTCGGTCGGGTGCGGCACGCGCTTCACGAGCCCGTCCTTCTCCAGCCGGTCGACTATGTTGGTGACACTGGTGGGGTGCAGCTGGAGCCGCTCGCCCATCACCCGCATCGGCAGGCTGGCGCTGCGGGCGAAGGTGAGCAGCACCAGTGCTTCGTACCGGGCGAAGGTCAGGCCGTGCGGCTTGAGCGCGCCGTCCACCGCGGACTGGATGATCTGCTGGACCCGCATCACGCCGGTGACCGCGGCCATGGTGCCGGAGGGCCCGATCCGGGCCTCCCAGAGCTGTGCCGCGCGGGCGATCGGGTCGAACGGCAGCGGACGGTTCATGACACGCGAAGTTACCAGCGGGTACCGGCGGGTGTCGCCCGACCGGCGGAAAGAACACCGAAGAAGGGACTTCCGACATGATCGTCGCGTTCAGCGTGAGCCCGTCCGGCGGGGAGCCCGACGGCGGGGTGAGCGAGGCCGTCGCCCGCGCCGTCAAGGTCGTCCGCGACTCGGGGCTGCCCAACTCGACCAACGCGATGTTCACCAACATCGAGGGCGAGTGGGACGAAGTGATGGACGTCGTGAAGCGCGCGGTCGAGGCGGCGGGGGAGGGCTCGGCGCGCGTCGGCCTGGTCCTGAAAGCGGACATCCGGCCCGGCTTCGAAGGTCAGCTCGAGGCCAAGGTGGACCGCGTCGAAGCCCACCTGCGCGACTCCTGACGGACCGGTCAGGGGAGCGGCGGGGTGAAGGCGACCGTCCAGCGGCCGTCTTCGCTCGTCACGTTCAGCGGGTAGCTGAACGGCGTGCCGTCGCCGAGGGCGCCGGTGATCGTCGCGCGGGCCGGGGCCGCCGCGTCCGGGCCCAGCTCTACGCGCACGTCGTGGACGCCGCGGTCCGCCAGCACCGTGACGTAGTCCTTCGCGAAGTCGCCGCCGCCGGAACCCGGGTAGTCGAGCAGGCCCGCGAACGCGTCGGCGTCGTGCCCGGAAAGCGCCGAGGCGAGACGGTCGCGCAGCTCGCCGGGGGAGCCGGCACCCGGGTCCGGTTCGTGCACGATGAGCAGCGTCACCGCGCCGATCCAGGCGACGGCGGCCACGATCGACAGGCCCACCTTCACGTCACGCCGGATGTGCACCCGGCCGAGCCTGCCCCAGCGGCGCCGTCCTGCCAAGCGGACCGGCCGGGCACCCGGTGAAACGCTCCGGCGCGCGTGCCAGGATGGAGAGGTGACCCAACCACGCGGATCTGCAGCGAAGTCAGCGGCCTTGTCCGCCGCCCTTTCCGGCGCGGTCGACCTGTCCGCGCTCAAGGCCCGCGCCGAAACGGCGCACAGGCAGCCGGCCCCGCCGGCCGGCCCGTCCGGAGGCGACGCCCCGCCGCCGTCCGCCCCGGGTTCGTCCGAGGCCGTGATCGATGTCACCGAGGCCACCTTCCAGGCCGAGGTCGTGGAGCGGTCCCTGCACCAGCTGGTGATCGTCGACCTCTGGGCCGAGTGGTGCGGCCCGTGCAAGCAGCTGTCCCCGGTGCTGGAGCGGATGGCCGCGGAGTCCGGCGGCGCCTGGATCGTCGCGAAGGTGGACGTCGACGCGAACCCGCGCATCGCGCAGCTGTTCGGCGCGCAGTCCATCCCGACGATCGTCGCCATCGGCGGCGGCCAGCCGGTCGACGCGTTTTCCGGCGCGCTGCCCGAGCCCGAGATCCGCAAGTGGATCAACGCGCTGCTCGACGCCCTGCGCGACAAGCTCCCGGCGATCCGCGAGGCCGAGGCCAACGGCGCCGGGCCGGTCGAGGAGCCCGAGGACCCGCGCTTCACCGAGGCGGAAGAGGCGTTCGAGCGAGGCGACTTCGCCGCGGCGCAGGCGGCGTACGAGCGCATCCTCGACGTCGAGCCGGCGAACGAGCTGGCGAAGAACGCCCTGGCCCAGGTCAAGTTCACCGCCCGCGCGGAGAGCGCCGACCCGGAGGCCCGCGCGAAGGCCGACGCGGACCCGTCCGACCTGGCGGCCCAGCTCGACGCGGCCGACCTGGAGATCGCGGAGAACAACGTGGAGGCGGGCTTCAAGCGCCTGATCGACACGGTCCGCCGCACGGCGGGGGAGGACCGCAACAAGGTCCGCGAGCACTTGGTGGCCCTGTTCGACCTCTTCGACCCGGCCGACGACCGCGTCATGAAGGCCCGCCGCGACCTGGCGAGCGCTCTCTTCTAGGACTCATGAGAAAGGCCCCCCACCACGCGGTGGGGGGCCTTTCCCATGAACTCAGGCGTACTGCTTCGAACAGACCGAAGACCCCTCGAGGTACCCCCGCCGCAGCGACTCGACCCGGTCGAAACCGCTGTCCGGGCGCTTCCCGTTCACGTCCGCCGAGATCAGGCTCTCCGGCTGCAGCAGGTCCGCGATCGCCTCGTCGAGGTCGCCCGCCGAGAGCCGCAGGTCGCCCGGGCGGTTCGTGAACGCCGCCCACGCTCCCACCAGGCAGGCCGTGCGCAGCCCCGCGTTCGCGTTGTCGATCGACGCGCCGACGCCCTTCTGGATGCCCAGCGCGTACCGCGAAGCGACCTCCGAGAACGCGGCGAAGTCACCCATGCCGCCCGGGTCGTCGCCCTTCATCTCGGCTTCGCGGTCGATCGGCTGGGCCAGCTGCGAAAGCTTCGCCAGGTCGATGGCCACCGTGTTGTCGCCGGGGCAGTACGACGCCGGCGGCGTGGTCTGGCAGCTTCCGCCGTCGGCGATCTCCGGCGCGGCCACCCCGGCGCCCTTGAACGCCTCGTCGAGGCTCTTCTTCAGCAGGTCCACAGCCTGGGCGTTGAACTTCGCGTCGCCCTTGCCCTTGTCCCCCGCGTCGAACGGGCGCTCGGTGAGGCGGGCCTTGACGTTCTCGGTGTTCATCGCCGCGCACTCCTTCGGGCCCTTCTCGAACCCGGTCTGGAACGCGAAGGTGCGGTCGAACGCCGTGCCGTGCGCGCCGCGGTCGGCGCCGCTGGTGCCCGCCTGGTCGCGGATCAGGAACATCGCCGCCATCACCTGGTTCAGGCCTTCGGACGTCGACACCCGGTAGTACTTGCTCTTGTCCTCGGCGACCCAGCGGAAGTACCCGCCGGCGAAGCAGTCGGCCTGCTGCTCCTTCACGACGGTCGGGGTGCTCTTGGTCATGTTGGCCTTGTCGCCGAGCCGGTACTGCACGGCGTGGCCGAACTCGTGCGCCAGCACGACGACCACCGACATCGGCCCGAACCGCTGGCGCAGCATCGGCAGCAGCACCCCGCGGTCCCACGCCACCGAGTCGTCGACCGAGCAGTAGAACGCGTTCACGAGCTTCTTGACGCTGCCGCAGCCGGTCTTCTCGGTGTCGGTCTGCGAGTCGTAGGACAGCAGGGACTTCACCGGCTCGAACTGCTGCCCGAAGTCGGCGGGCAGCCGCTCGCCCCAGTACGTCTGGACGTCGTCGATCGCCGCGGTGGCGAGCTTGTCGTCCTCAGTGCCGGCGGCGTTCTTGACTTCGATGCCCGGCGTGGGGGCGTCCGGCTTGAGGCCGCTCTCGAAGTGCGTCACCGGCAGCCCGGCGACGGCTCCGGCGCCGGTGTCCTTGCCGGGGTCGCCCGTGGCGCCGTCCTTGCTGTTGCACCCGCTCACGGCGACCGCCGCGACCGCGAGCAACGCGACCAGCGCGCGCCGTCCTCCCCCTGAGGTCATCTTCACTCGCTCCACTCCCGAACCGCCCGTAACCGACTGGCCAGGACCATACCCAGGGCATACGCGGGGCGTGCACGTTATCCCCGAACTCCTCCTGCGCAGGTCGGGCCGCGGCCCGATATCGTCGCTTCCCATGCGTGCAGTCCGCCGGTTCACCGTTCGCGCCAGCCTTCCCGAGTCGCTGTCCGGCCTGGGCGCGCTGGCCACCAACCTGCGCTGGACGTGGCACCCGCCGACGCGCGACCTCTTCGCGTCGATGGACGCCGAGCTGTTCAACGCCGTGCGCGACCCGCTGCGGATGCTCACCGCGCTGCCGCCGTCGCGCCTCGACGAGCTCGCCGTCGACGACGACTTCCTCGCCCGGGCCCGGGACGCGGCCGCGGACCTGGAGAACTACCTGTCCGAGCCGCGCTGGTACCAGCAGCGTGACGACGACCTGCCACCCGCGGTCGCCTACTTCTCGATGGAGTTCGGCGTCACCGAAGCGCTGCCGAACTACTCCGGCGGCCTCGGGGTGCTGGCCGGCGACCACCTCAAGGCCGCGTCCGACCTGGGCGTGCCGATGATCGGCGTCGGGCTGCTCTACCGCAACGGCTACTTCCGGCAGTCGCTGTCGCTGGACGGCTGGCAGGTCGAGCACTACCCGGTGATCGACCCCAACGCGTTCCCCCTCGAACTGCTCACGGCCGGGGGACGGCCGGTGCTGATCGGCGTCGCGATGCCGGGCGGGCGCGAGCTGTGCGCCCAGATCTGGCAGGCCCGCGTCGGGCGGGTGCCGCTGCTGCTGCTCGACACCGACACCGAGGCCAACGACGACGACCTGCGCGGCGTCACCGACCGGCTCTACGGCGGCGACGCCGACCACCGGCTGCGCCAGGAGATCCTCGCCGGCATCGGCGGGTTCCGCGCGGTCCGGAAGTACTGCGAGCTGACCGGCCACCCGCAGCCGATGGTGTTTCACACGAACGAGGGACACGCGGGCTTCCTCGGTCTCGAACGCGCCCGCGAGATCGTCCAGGCCGACGGCCTCGCCTTCGACGAGGCCATGCCCGCGGTCCGCGCCGGGACGCTGTTCACCACGCACACCCCGGTCAGCGCGGGCATCGACCGGTTCCCGGTGGACCTGGTCCAGCGCTACTTCAACGACGGCCGGCTGGTGCCCGACATCGACCCGCGGCGTGTACTCGCGCTCGGCGCCGAAGACAACCCCGGCCTGTTCAACATGGCGCACATGGGCCTGCGGCTGGCGCAGCGCGCGAACGGCGTCTCCCGGCTGCACGGGCGCGTCACGCGGAAGATGTTCTCGCGGCTGTGGCCCGGGTTCGACCACGACGAGGTACCGATCTCGTCGGTGACGAACGGCGTCCACGGCCCGACGTGGGTGGCGCGCGAGCTGAGCACGCTGCTCGGCCGCGAGTGGGGTCTCGACGTCGGGGAAGGGCCGTTGCGGGACGGCGTCTCGGACGCCCAGCTGTGGGCGCTGCGGCGCGAACTGCGCGAGAAGCTCGTGTTCGAGGTGCGGCGCCGGGTGCGCGCGGCGTGGCTGCAGCGCGGCGCGTCCCCGCTGGAGCTGGGCTGGGTGGACTCGGTGTTCGACCCGGACGTGCTGACCGTGGGCTTCGCCCGTCGCGTCCCGACGTACAAGCGGCTGACGCTGATGCTCCGCGACCCTGAGCGGCTGCGCACGCTGCTGCTCGACGACGACCGCCCGATCCAGGTCGTCGTCGCCGGGAAGTCGCACCCGGCCGACGAGAACGGCAAGCAGCTGATCCAGCAGATCGTCCGGTTCGTCGACGGCGCGGACGTGCGGCACCGGATCGTCTTCCTGCCGGACTACGACATGTCGATGGCGCGGTACCTCTACCGCGGCTGCGACGTCTGGCTGAACAACCCGGTGCGGCCGCTCGAAGCGTGCGGGACGTCGGGGATGAAGTCGGCGCTCAACGGCGGGTTGAACCTGTCGATCCGCGACGGCTGGTGGGACGAGTGCTACGACGGCAGCAACGGCTGGGCGATCCCGACCGCGGACGGCGTCACCGACCCCCTGCGCCGCGACGACCTCGAGGCGGCGGCGCTGTACGAGCTGCTCGGCCAGCAGATCTCCCCGCTGTTCTACGACCGGTCGGGTGACGGCGTGCCGACCGGCTGGCTGTCGATGGTGTGGCACACGCTGGAGACGCTCGGCCCGCGGGTCCAGGCGTCCCGGATGGTCCGCGAGTACGTCGACAACGGCTACCTGCCGGCGTCCCGCATGGTCGCGGCGGCCACCGGCGACGGCTACCGGGGCGCGCTCTCGCTGGCCGACTACCGCACCAAGCTGGAGGTGTCGTGGCCGCGGCTGCGGATCTTCGACTCCGAGCTGCAGGTCGAGGCGACCGAGCCGCTGGTCGTCGGCACGGAGGTGACGATCCGGGCGCGCATCGACCTGGCGGGCCTCGATCCGTCCGAAGTGGACATCCAGGCGGTGGTCGGCCGGGTCGGCGACGACGACGAGCTGCGCGACGCGGTGACGGTCCCGATGACGGCGGACGGCATCGGCGCGTTCGCGGCCCGGCTGAAGCTCCCACGGCCGGGGTCGATCGGGTACACGGTCCGGGTGCTGCCGAAGCATGGCCTCCTGGCGGCCCCGGCCGAACTGGCCCGCGTGGTGCTGGCCTGACCTGGAGTCACTCCACCTCGAAATCGCTGCGCACCAGGGCACGGGCGGCGTTAAGTTGAACGCATGCGCTTCGGAATGTTCGTCCCGCAGGGGTGGCGGCTGGACCTGGCCGGCATCGATCCCGCGGACCACTGGAAGACCATGCTCGGCCTCGCGAAGCACGCGGAGGCCGGGCCCTTCGAATCGATCTGGGTCTACGACCACTTCCACACCGTGCCCGTCCCGACCGAGGAGGCCACGCACGAGGCCTGGTCGCTGATCTCGGCGTTCGCCGCCGCGACCGACACCGTGCGCCTCGGCCAGATGTGCACCTGCATGGGGTACCGCAACCCCGCCTACCTCGCGAAGGTCGCCGCCACCGCCGACACCATCGCCGGCGGCCGCGTCGAGATGGGCATCGGCGCCGGCTGGTACGAGCACGAGTGGCGGGCCTACGGCTACGGCTTCCCCAGCGCCGGCGAGCGCCTCGGGCAGCTGGACGAGGGCGTGCAGATCATGCGCGACCTCTGGACCACCGGCACGTCCACACTGGACGGCAAGCACTATCAGACGGACGGCGCGATCCTGCGGCCGTTGCCGCCGCAGGAAGGCGGCATCCCGCTGTGGATCGCCGGCGGCGGCGAGAAGAAGACGCTCAAGATCGCCGCCAAGTACGCGAAGTACACGAACTTCGCCGGCGACCCCGAGACGTTCACCCGCAAGTCGGAGATCCTCGCGCAGCACTGCAAGGACGTCGGCACCGACTTCGACGCGATCGTCCGCTCGGTCAACCACAACGTGGTCATCGGGGAGACGGAGAAGGACGTCCAGGACAAGCTGGCCTGGCTCAAGTCCCACCTCGACAAGTACGCGCCGGCGGACGCGGCGGAGCGGTGGCACGGCGTCTTCGTGAACAGCCCCACCACCGGCACGCCCGAGCAGGTCACCGAAAAGCTCGCCGCGCTGGGTGAGCTCGGCATGTCCTACGCGATCTTCAACTTCCCGGAAGCCGCGTACGACCGTTCCGGCATCGACCTGTTCACCGAAAAGGTCGCCCCGGCGCTGGCCTAAGGCACCGCGGGGCTGCCGCCGGTCTCCACCGGGAGGCCGGCGGCCGCCCAGGCGCGGAAGCCGCCTTCGAGGTCCGTCGCGTTGCGCAACCCGAGCCGCTGCAGGTCCGCCGCCGCGAGGCTCGACGAGTAGCCCTCGTTGCACAGCACGACGACCGTCGTGTCCGGCGTCACCGACGGCAGCTTCCACTCGCTGTCCGGCGCCAGCCGCCACTCCAGGTGGATCCGCTCGACGACCACCGAGCCCGGGATCTCGCCCTCGGCCTGCCGGTTCGCGAGGGGACGGATGTCGACGAGCAGCGCGCCCGCCTCCTGCAGTTCGAGGGCCCGCGGCGGCGCGACCCGGTCCAATCCGGACCGGGCCTTCTCCAGGAACGAATCGATGGCGCTCATCCCCGGACGATAACCGGCAGCGGCGGGATCTCGGCCGGGACGTCCGCGAGCGTCGCGTACTCCCGCGTCGGCACCAGCGGCGGCGAGTACGCGTGGACGCTCGCCGCGGGCGCGTCCCCGATGCCGGTGACCTGGTGGGCGCGGCCGGCGCCGAAGCCGATGCCCTCGCCGGCGACGTGCGTGCGGCGCCGGACCGGGCCGCCGGGGTAGCGGTACTCCTCGCCCAGCTCGCCCTGCAGGACCGTGAACGAGCCGGACGCGCCGCCGTGGTCGTGCGGCTTGGTGTGCTGGCCGGGCAGCCACGACAGCAGCCACAGCTCGACGCCGTCGGTCAGGGCCAGCCGGGCCCACCAGCGGCGGTCGTCGTCGAACCGCAGGATGTTCTTGACGCTCGCGGTCAGCTCGGTGGTCACGGTGGCGGTGAGGTCCGCCAGCTCACGCGGGGTCCACAGCAGCCGCGACGGGTGCAGCAGCTCGGGCAGCAGCGGATCGGTCAGCTGCGGGTGGATCTCGACGGCGGGACGGGTGATCGAAGTGGTCAACGCGGGTGCTCCTCGGACGCGAAGGTGATCGGGACGCGAACCAGCGCGGCACCGCACCCGCCCGTGAGGGCGCGAGGGATCAGCGGAGCCGCGCCCGCGTACACCCGGCCGAAGCGACGAGAAGCAGGTCGATCGCACGACGGCGCCAGAACGAGCCCCGGGTGACGGGGGTGGCGTGCACGTCGGCTGACATGCTGCCGATCCTGCCACAACCGCGTGGCGCGCGGCACTTCCGGTGTGCGCCGTTCCACGTCGTGGACACGCTCCGACCAGCCGGTTCGCCGTCTCGCCCGGGCGGGTGCGCACGCGCGCGCGTCGGCAGACAGAATGGGCTTCGTGAGCGAGCCGATCCAGCCCAGCGAACTTGACGATCTCGTGGTCCGGATGGCCGGTGTCGGCGTCCGCCGGGGGACCAACGACCTCCTCGCCGGCCTCGACTGGTCCGTGGAACTGGACGAGCGCTGGGTGGTGCTCGGCCCGAACGGCGCGGGCAAGACCACCCTGCTGCGCCTCGCCGCGGCCGAGCTGCACCCGACCACCGGCGAGGTGGACCTGCTCGGCGAGCGGATCGGCCGGGTCAACATCTTCGACCTGCGTCCGCGCATCGGCTTCACCTCGGCGGCCATCGCCCAGCGCGTGCCGGGTGACGAGCTGGTCAAGGACGTCGTGGTCAGCGCCGGTTATGCGGTGCTCGGCCGCTGGCGTGAGGAGTACGACACCCTCGACACCGCCCGCGCGACCGAGCTGCTGGAAGCGATGGGCATCGGGAACCTCGCCGAGCGCACCTTCGGCACGCTGTCCGAGGGCGAGCGCAAGCGGGCCCTGATCGCCCGCTCGCTGATGACCGACCCGGAGATGCTGCTGCTCGACGAGCCGGCCGCCGGGCTCGACCTGGGCGGCCGTGAGGACCTGGTCGCGCGCCTCTCGGCGCTGGCCTTGGACCCGGACGCGCCGGCGCTCGTGCTGGTCACCCACCACGTCGAGGAGATCCCGCCGGGGTTCACCCACGCGCTGCTCCTGCGCGACGGCCACGCGGTGGTGTCCGGGCTCGTCGACGACGTCATCACCAGCGAAAACCTCTCGAAGACGTTCGACCAGGACCTCGTGCTCGAGCGTTCCGGGGATCGCTTCTTCGCCCGCCGTCGCTAAGCTGTCGCTTACCCGCCGGTAGCGTGCTGGCAGATCGTCAACGAGGAGGATGGGCGTGGGAGAGTTCGCAACCCTTGAAGTCAAGGACGGGGTCGGCACGATCCGGCTCGACCGGCCGCCGGTCAACGCCCTGAACGCCCAGGTCACCGCCGAACTCGCCGAGCTGGCGAAGGAGGCCACCGAGCGCGACGACGTCCGCGCGGTGATCCTCTACGGCGGCGAGAAGACCTTCGCCGGCGGCGCGGACATCAAGGAGATGGCCACCCGCACGTACCCCGAGATCGCGAAGTTCGGCGCCACCCTCACCGGCACCCTCGCGGCCATCGCGAACATCCCGAAGCCGGTCGTCGCGGCCATCACCGGCTACGCCCTCGGCGGCGGGCTCGAACTGGCGCTCACCGCGGACTGGCGGGTCGCCGGCGACAACGTCAAGGTCGGCCAGCCCGAGATCCAGCTCGGCGTCATCCCCGGCGCGGGCGGCACCCAGCGCCTGGCGCGCCTGATCGGCCCGAGCAAGACCAAGGACATCGTCTACACCGGACGGTTCGTCAAGGCCGAAGAGGCGCTGTCGCTGGGCATCGTCGACCAGGTCGTGGCCCCGGACGACGTCTACGCGGCCGCGCACAAGTGGGCGGCCCAGTTCGCGAACGGCCCCGCCGTCGCGCTGCGCGCGGCGAAGGCGGCCATCGACGGCGGCCTCGACACCGACCTCGCGAACGGGCTCAAGCTCGAATCGCACCTGTTCGCCGCCCTCTGGGCGACCGAAGACCAGCGGAACGGCATGAAGTCGTTCATCGAAAACGGGCCCGGCAAGGCCACCTTCGAAGGGAAATGACGCCTTGACCGACGTGAACGACCCGGCCCCGAACCCGCACGCCACCGCCGACGAGGTCCAAGCGGCCTGGGCCGACCCCAAGCTGGCGAACGTGCTGTACCACGACTGGGAAGCCGGCACCTACGACGAGAAGTGGTCGATCTCGTACGACGAGCGCTGCATCTCCTACGCCACCGACGTGTTCAACGCCGTCGCGGGCGAGGACGGCCAGCCCTACCAGCACGCGATGGAACTGGGCAGCGGCACCGGGTTCTTCCTGCTGAACCTCATGCAGGGCGGCGTCGCCAAGAAGGGGTCGGTCACCGACCTCTCACCCGGCATGGTCCAGGTCGCGCTGCGCAACGCCGAGAAGCTCGGCCTCGACGTCGACGGCCGGGTCGCCGACGCCGAGCGCATCCCGTACGAGGACAACACGTTCGACCTCGTCGTCGGGCACGCCGTGCTGCACCACATCCCGGACGTCCAGGCGGCGTTCCGCGAGGTGCTGCGCGTGCTCAAGCCGGGCGGCCGGTTCGTCTTCGCCGGCGAGCCGACGAAGATCGGCGACTTCTACGCCCGCAAGCTCGGCCAGTTCACGTGGTTCCTGACGACCCGCGTGACGAAGCTGCCCGCGCTGAGCGGCTGGCGCCGTCCGCAGGAGGAGCTCGACGAGTCCTCCCGCGCCGCCGCGCTGGAAGCCGTGGTCGACATCCACACCTTCGACCCGTCGGAGCTGGAGTCGTGGGCCCGCGGGGCCGGCGCGCAGGACGTCCACGCGGTCACCGAGGAGTTCGCCGCGGCGCTCGCGGGCTGGCCGATCCGGACGTTCGAAGCCGCGGTGCCGCAGGAGAAGCTGACCGTCCGCTGGCGGCTGTTCGCCTACAAGCTGTGGCTGCGGTTGTCCGCTGTGGACAAGAAGCTGCTGTCGAAGATCTTGCCGCGCGAGCTGTTCTACAACGTGATGATCACCGGGACCAAGCGGCCGTCCTGAGTGGGCTATTCGTTCAGCCTCGGCGACGTCGCCTACCTGCGCTCCGGTGCGGGTGAGGCGGCGCTCGCCGAGGTTTCGTCGTTGCCGCTGACCGATCGCATCGCCTCGGTGGCCGCCGTGCGCCGCCTGGCCGGCGAGGACTACGCGAGCGCCGTGCTGGAAACCGTGCTGCTGCGCCGGAAAGCCGTGTCCAAAGTGGATTCCGACGGCTGGCTGTTCACTTCGGACGCGCTCCAGCAGGCGAGCGCCACGCCCGTCGCGCGGCACCGGGCTGCCCGGTTGGCCGGGCTCGACGTCCACGACGTCACGTGTTCCGTCGGCGCGGACCTCGTCGAGATCGCGCGGGTGGCGCGGCGCGCGCTCGGGTCGGATCTGGACCCGGTGCGGCTGGAGATGGCCCGGCACAACGGAACCACCGCCGGCGTCGCGTTCGGGCTGGCCCGAGCCGACGCGCTGCGTCCGGTGAGCCGCGCGGGCGTCGTCGTCGCCGACCCGGCTCGCCGCGACTCCGCGGGACGGCGGGCGTGGAAGCCCGCGGACTTCGCGCCACCGCTGGACGGGCTGGTCGAGGCCTATCCGGGGCGGGCCCTGTCCGTGAAATGCGCGCCCGGCCTCGACTTCGCGCTCACGCCGTGGGCCGACGAGGTCGAGCTGGTCTCGCTCGACGGCCAGGTCCGCGAGTCCTGCCTCTGGCGGGGGCTCGGCACCGGCGTCACCCGGCGGGCGACCGTGCTGCGCTCGGACGGGACACAGTGGACGGTCACCGACGCCGAACCGGACGAACTGCCCACACGGGAGCCGGGGGAGTGGATCGTCGACCCCGACGGCGCCGTCGTCCGGGCCGGCCTGGTCCGCCACTACGCGGCGCGGCACGGGCTCTGGCAGCTCGACGAACGCATCGCGTACCTGACCGGTGACACCCCGCCGCCGGGCGTGCGGGCCTTCCGCGTCCTGGAGCACGGGCCCTACAGCGAAAAGTCCTTGAAAACCGTCCTCAAGCGACACGACGTCGGCCGCCTGGAAATCCTGGTGCGCGGCCTCGACGTCGACCCGGACGCGTTGCGGCGGCGGCTGAAACCCCGTGGTGGTGCGGAAGCTTCGGTGGTGTTGACGCGGATCGGGCGCTCGCCCGTCGCGTTCGTCTGCCGGGCCGAACGGCCAAAGTGAACGGAAACTTTCGAGGGGTGGAACTCCGGGTGAACGTGACGTAGGTTCCCCGGGGTCGTCAAGTTTCCACTGGAGGGTCGCCGTGTCCGGAAAATTCTCAGGTCTCGTCAAGCTCGCCGCCGCCGCGGCCATCGGCGCCACCGTCGTCTCGGGGGCCACCGCGCTCGCCGGCTCGGACGACGCGACCGCCGCCCGGTCGAAGGAACCGGCCAACATCGGCCAAGTCAAGAACGACGTCAAGGCCTACTACGGCGACTACCTCGACGCCGCCGGCAAGCACCACTACTCCGACACCAGCCGGTTCGTGAAGGACACCGACCGCATCGTCTCCGACGCGAAGCGCTACCTGCAGCAGCAGCTCGGCAAGGTCAAGAACCCGGCGATCGTGCTGGACGTCGACGACACCTCCGAGATCACCTACGGCTGGGAGGCCGACAACGACTTCGGCTTCGACCCGGTCAAGCAGCAGCAGGCCATCGACAACGGCACGTTCGTCGCGAACAAGCCGGTGCTGGCGCTGGCCAACTGGGCCGTGCAGCACGGCGTCAAGCTGTACTTCCTGACCGGCCGCAACGAGCTGCAGGGCCCGCAGTCGCTGAAGAACCTGGCCAACGAGGGCTACCCGGCCCCGGCGGGCGCGTTCTTCAAGCCGAAGGTGACCGCGCCGGACTACCTGCCGTGCGGTCTGACCTGCAACACCGTCCAGTACAAGTCGGGCACGCGGGCGCACATCGAGGCGACCGGCGCGAAGATCGTGCTGAACGTCGGTGACCAGTTCAGCGACCTCGAGGGCGGCTACGCGCTGCACCCGACCAAGCTGCCGAACCCGATGTACTACCTGCCCTGAGGTGGAATAACCGCCGGGTCCCGGGTGCTGGTCCCAGTACACGACTTTTTCGAGGAGCTGACATGCCGGAGAAGAAGGTGCTGGTCCCGGGCCCGGACCACCCGATCACCGTCGAGCCGACCAAGGCGCGCGTGGTGGTCAAGGCGGGCGGGCGCGTGGTGGCCGACAGCCGCAACGCGCTGACGCTGCAGGAGTCGAACTACCCGGCGGCGCAGTACATCCCGCGGGCGGACGTCGACTTCAGCCTGCTGGAGCGGACCGACCACGAGACGTACTGCCCGTACAAGGGCGACAGCAACTACTACAGCCTGAACGCCGGTGACGTGAAGGCGGAAAACGCGATCTGGACGTACGAGAAGCCGTACGACGCGGTCGCGGCGATCAAGGACCACGTCGCGTTCTACCCGAACGTCGTGGACTCGATCGAGCTGATCGAGGACTGAGCTGGACCTCGACCTGCTGAGGACGTTCCTGGCCGTTCACCGGGCAGGATCGCTGACCGGCGCGGCGCCGTCGCTGGGGTTGTCCCAGCCGACGGTGACCGCGCAGGTCAAGGCCCTCGAAGAGCAGCTGGGCCGGCAGCTGTTCGTCCGGCGCGCCCGCGGCGTCACCCCGACCCCGGCGGCCGACGAACTGGCCGCCCGGATCGCCCCGCACGTCGACGCGCTGTCTTCCGTGACCTTCGGTGAGGCCGACCCCTTCACCGCGCCGGTGCACCTGGCCGGCCCGGCCGAGCTGATGACGCTGCGGGTGCTGCCCGCGTTGACCGGGCTGGTCACGTCCGGGCTGAAGCTGCGGGTGACGTTCGGCCTGGCCCACGACCTGCTCACGGGTCTCTCGCAACGCCGGTTCGACCTGCTGGTCTCCACGATCCGGCCCCGCGGCCGCGGTCTCACGGCAACTCCGCTGACCGACGAGGAGTTCGTCCTGGTCGGCCCCCGCGGGTTTTCCGGCGACCCTCGCACCGCACCGCTGGTGGCCTACGCCGAGGACCTGCCGATCATCCGCCGCTACTGGCGTTCGGTGTTCGGCACCCGGCCACCTTCGGGGCCTTCGGTCGTGGTTCCGGACCTGCGCGGGGTGCTGACGTGCGTGCTGGCCGGGTTCGGCGTCAGCGTGCTCCCGCGCTACCTGTGCGCGGCCGAGCTGGCTTCCGGCTCGCTGATCGCCCTGCTCGACCCGGAGGAGCCACCGATCAACACGCTCTTCGCGGTCACGCGGACCGAGCCGTGCCAAGCGGGGCCCGCGGCGGTGCGGGACGCACTGCTCGCGGACGCCGCCCGGTGGTAGGTCAGCCCGTGTAACCGGCGAAGATCTTCGCGAACTCGTACTTCGACTGCGGCACGTTGGTGCACTTGTAGAGCGCGCCGGTGCACGCGTTGGCGTCGCGGCCGGCCTCCCAGAACGACAGCATGCCCAGGTGGACGGTCTTCGCGAACGCCACCAGCGCCTTCGCGTCCTTCTGGTAGAAGATCTCGTTCTGCGAGTCGTTGACGCCGATCATCGGGGTCACGCCGACCTTCTTCCACGCCGCCGCGTCGCTGAGCCCGAAGATGGACTTCAGCTGCGCCTGGGTGGCCTTCGCCGCGGAAATCGCTTTCGCGCCTTGGTCTCCCGCGCCCTGGTAGTAGTCCATCGCCATGATGTTGACCATGTCGAGGGTGACGCCCGCGTTCTTGGCCGCGTTGACGACGTTGACGCCGTTCGAGTCGAGTCCGTTCGGCAGGACCGGCAGCGTCAGCGAGATCTTCAGGCCCGGGTTGTTGTTCTGGAGGGTTTTGAGGGCTTGAGAGCGGCGGGCGATCGACGCCGGGTCCGCGACGGCCGCGCCCTCGATGTCGAAGTCGGCGTACTTCAGGCCGTACGCCTTGACGACGGCGTCGTACTCGGCGGCGACCTGCGCGGACGTGCTGCACGCCTGGGCCAGCTCGATGCCGGACGCGCCGCCGAAGGAGATCTTGACGTCACCGCCGGCGTTGCGGATCTTGGTGATTTCGTCCTTCTGCCAGGCGGTGCGCGGGTCGTAGGCGCCGAACCAGCTGGCCTTGCAGCCGTAGGAGTTGACGAAGGCGAGCGTGAAGCCCTTGATACCGCTGGCCGCGGACATCGCCGAGAGGCTGGGGGTGGGCCAGGCACCCATGTCGACGTAGGGCCCGACGGGGATCGGCGACCCGGCGGCGGCTTCGGCGGGAGCGCCGAGCCCGGTGCTCACGAGCGCGAGGCCGGCCAGCCCGGCCAGCAGGGAACGGAGACGCATGGTGGAACCTCCACGACGACGAGCGCGGCGGCGGGGATTTCCGGACCTAATTGGTATAGACCATTAATGTGGTCCGGACCATAGGCTGAACGGGCTACCCTCGTGACCGGTGGTGACGGACGGCCTAGGATTCCGGTGGTGCTGATCACCACGGAACGGCTCACGCTCCACTCGTGGGCCGAGGAGTACTTCGACGAGCTGTTCGCGCTGGCCCAGATTCCGGAGACGGTCCGGTACGTCGGAACCGGCGAGCCGTGGACCCCCGAGTACACCCGGGCCAAGCACCAGGCAACGCTCGCCCACTGGGCGACGCACGAATTCGGCTGGTTCGCGGTGTCCGCGGCCCCGGGCTCGTTCGACGGAGTGGTATCGCTGGTGCGCCGCAGCTCCACGGAGTCCGGCTTGGGGTTGCCGGCGGTGGAGATGGGCTGGTGGATAGCACCATCGGGCTGGGGCCGTGGTTACGCAACCGAGGCGACGACGGCGGCCCGCGACTTCGTCTTTTCAGCAGGGTTCACGGATCGTCTGCTGGCGGTGTACGAGCCGGCGAACAAGGCATCGGCGCGGGTGGTGGAGAAGCTGGGCTTCACCCCGCACAGCCGGTTCACGCTGGAGGGAAGGGTCGAGCAGCGGGCAGTCTTGGACCGCCCGCACTGACCTGTCCCCAGGCCGGCCCGAATGTGGACAACTCGAGCGCTTGCCGCGCGATCCGGCGGTTTCGACCTACCCCACCGATAGACTGGACTCGGGGACGCCCCCCAGGGAAGGGCGGGGGCCGCGGTGCTGCCTATCCGGCGGTGCACAGCGTCTGCGGGGGCCCTCGTTGCCCCGGACCCCAGCGCGTGAGCCTCCCTCGAGTGCGTGGGCGGTCGTAACCGAGCCGCGACCCGGCACCGGCGGAAACCCGACTTCATCGGGACTCTGCCCGAGAACGCGGACGCTGCCTGTCGACTGCCGCAGGAGTCGCGGCTCGGTTCGGAACACCGGCGATAATGAGCCGATGCCGATTCTGGTGCGCTCAAAGCATCCTGCTCGGCATCCCGGCGGGCAACTACCGCTCCGGTCAAAGCCCTTCTTGCCCACCATGACTTGGCGGGGCCCGCAGAAATACGGCAATTTGCCGCCGAGGTCAACCCGGTATGGCCTTGGCAGTTGCTCAACCGCTGCGTCCCGAGCCAGGCCCGCGATGTGCAGATCGCGACGTTGCCGACGCGAGGACCGTCGCCCTGGGATCAGGGCACAGTCACTCGCCGCCGGCCGGCAAACCGCTGGACACCGCCGGGACGGGGTTGGTTCCCACCCAGCGGCGCACAGCCTCCGCGAGCCCCTCGTCGCCCGCCCCCGATGTGCCCACCCAAGCCGCGTGCCCATCCGGCCGCAGCAGCACCGCGTCGATGTCCGAAGTGGACGGACTCGAAGCCGTGACCACCTCCACCGCCGACGACCAAGCGCCAAAAGCCCCCGTCAAATCCAGCAAAACCGCTCCCCCCGGGTGCAGCAACGCGGCCAAGTGCGTCTCGGTCGCACCCACGACGAGCGGCACATCCGGGGCCAACCGTCCCAGCCACGGATGCCCGCCCGGCTCGTAACACGCGTCCAACCCGGTGATGATCTCCGCCAAGGCCCGGTTCCCCGCCGGGTGCGCCGCGACCCGCCGCATCAGGTCGGCGAGCGGCTCGTCCGGAGCCTCGTCCAACGCCACCTGCGCCCGCGTGTTCGCCAGGATCCGCGCGCCCGCCGTGTGGCGCTCGGCGTGGTACGTGTCCAGTAACCCCTCCGGCGCTGTCCCTCGCACCGTCGCCGCGAGCTTCCAGCCCAGGTTGAACGCGTCGTCCAAAGCCACGTTCACCCCGATCGCCCCGGCCGGCGGGTGGATGTGCGCCGCGTCGCCCGCCAGCAGGACCCGGCCTTCGCGGTAGTGCGTCGCCAAACGGGCCGCGTCGCCGAAACGCGTCAGCCAACGCGGTGAACGAAGCTTCACGTGCCGGCCGAGCACCGCGTCCACCTGGGCCTGCAGCCGCTCGAGCGTCACCGGCGCGTACTTGTCGGCCGGCGGGTCGTCCTCGCGCACCACGATCCGGACGTACCCCGGCCGCGGGATGACGAACACCGTCCGGCCGTCCGGGCCGGCCGAAACCCCGTACGGCAGCTCGCATTCGACGTCGCCGAGCAGCGCGTACCAGCGCGCGTCGACACCGGGAAAGCCGATCCCGGCCTGCTTGCGGACCTCGCTGCGCCCGCCGTCGCACCCCACCAGGAAGCGCGCCGTGATCGTCCGGCCAAATTGTCCATTGTGGACTACTGTGGAAACGCTTTCCGGGGACTGCGTGAACGACCGCAGCTCGTGACCCCGCAGGATTTCGACGCCGAGGTCGGCGGCCCACCCCTCCAGGACCTCCTCGACGCGGGTCTGCGGGATCCCCAGCGAGAACGGGTGATCGGTCGCCGCGTCGGTGAGCTGCAGTGGCCCGGGCAGGCCGGTGACCGGCGCGTGCGGCACCCGGTGCCCCTCGGCGACCAGGCCCTCGGCCAGGCCGCGGCGGGCCAGCAGGTCCAGTGAGCGCGAGTTGAGGTTGAAGCCGCGGCAGTACGGCGGCCGCACGGGATGGCGTTCGACGATCGTGGTGCGGACGCCGCCCAACGCGAGCTCCGCGGCCAGGAGCAAGCCGGCCGGGCCGGCGCCGGCGACGAGCACATCGGTTTCGAGCACGATTTCCCCTCAGGAGTGGTCGGGCCAGGGCAGGGAGCCGGCGCGGATTTCGGCGGCGGTGGCGCGGGCCCAGTCGAGCTCGGCCTGCCACGCGTGCCGGACGAACTCGACTTCGATCATGAACAGCCGCGGCGCGCCCTGGCCGACGGTCTCGTCGAGGGCCTTGTTCGCGCCGTCGATGCGGTCGGCGAGGTGACGCGCGCGTTCCTCCAGCGCGGCGGCGGCGCGCTCCGGGCCGAGCGCGCCGAGGTAGCTCACCGCCGCGACGAACTTCGGGTACTCCGCGACCGGCTCGCGGACGAGTTCGTCGAGCCACGCGATGAACTCCTGGCGGCCGAGCTCGGTGTGCGCGTAAACGGTCCGCTCCGGCCGGTTGCCCTCCCGGACCGTCTCGACGGGCTCGATCCAGCGGTGCTTCGCCAGCGACTCCACGGTGTCGTAGAGCGAGCCGGGGTTGATCTTGAAACTGCTGTCCTTGAAGCGTTCGCGCAGTGTGGACGCCATTTCGTACGGGTGCATCGGCCGTTCCAGCAGCAGGCCGAGCAACGCCAGCGCGAGGGTGTTGCGGATCTTGCGAGGTGGCACTAGTCGCTCCCTATTAGTCGGAACCGACTATATGACGTCCGTCAAGTCAGGTTGCCGACGCAGGTGTGCAGCAGGTCCGCCAGGTAGCGTCGTTGATCAGCCGACAGGTCGCCGAGCATCTCTTCTTCGACCCGTGTGATCAGCTCTTCGGCGGCGCGCAGCTTCGCGCGGCCGGACGTCGTCAGTGCCACCGGTCGCGCCCGGCCCGTGCTCGCCTGCTCGGCCACGGTGACCAGTCCCGCCGATCGCAGTCCGCCCAGGACGTCCCGCAGTGACTGCCGGGTGACGAACGTGATCCGCGCCAGCTCGGCCGACGACGCGCCCGGGTGGTCGTCGAGCGCGCGCAGCACGGCGTACTGCGACATCGACAGCTCCAGCGGCCGCAATCGGTCCGTGCAGGCCTGGTTGAGCGCCTGCTGGGCGCGTTTGATCAGGTAGCCGGGTCGATCGCCGGTCTGGGGGTGACTCATGACAGGAACCTTACACATGCTCGTCTTCAGGTAAGGACCCTGACATCAAGGCGGACTCGCGCCGATGCCGCCGTCGACGCGGACGCGACCGTCGCCCGGGCCTCAGAACTTCGTGTTCTCCCGCCAGTGCCGGAACAGTCCCGCGTCGCCGGAAATCGTCAACCGCGGGTCGTCCGCGGCGATGCGCCCGGTCAGCGCGAGGAGCAGGTCGGCGGCGCGGCCCGCGACGACGACATCGGCGTCGGCCTGCTCGAGACTCACTTCGACGCCCGACGGTGTCCGCCGGGCGAGCCAGGCCAGATCCGGTGCGGTGGCCCGGAACAGCAGGGTCTCGCCGGTGCCGCGCAGCGCCGTCCGGTCCAGCGCCGGGTGCTCCAGCTTCGAGAAGACGGCCACCAGGTCGAGGCCTTCGGCGATCCCGTCCGCGGCCAGATCGCCGTCGACTTCGTACGGTTCGCCGGTCGCGAACGCGGCGTCCGCGCGGTGCACGACGGTCTCGTGGGTGAGCCGGCGCGTCCAGAACCCGGCGCGGCGATCGGGCGTCCAGGTCGACGTCGGCGTCTCGGGGCCGACGTCGGTCACCGCCTCGACGAGCCGCTCCGCGCCGTCGACGAGCCAGTCGCCGAGAGCGTCGAAGCCCGGTGGGTCGTCAACGGTGACGGCGTCGAACGGCACGTACTCCGTGGGCCGGCTCGCGATGATCGCGGCCGACTTGTGGTAGGCCAGCCCGACGTGGCAGGTCAGGTCACGCAGGGTCCATTCGGGACAGGTCGGGACGCGCACCTCCGGGCCCGCGCCCTCGATCGCCATCCCGAACAGCTCCGCCTCGGCGATGAGCGCCTCGGCCAGCCGGTCGTGGCTCAAGGATTTCACCCGGCCACCGTAGTGGGAATCGAGGCCGCCGTGGGAGGGTTTCAGCCGCTCCGGCCCGACTCCCGCAGCCGGGCGGCCCGCGTCAGGAGATACCGCTGCTCCGGGGTGTTCGTCGTCCGCGCGACCGCGGCGTCGTAGTGCCGGACGGCACCGTCGACGTCCCCGGCCAGCTCCAGCAGGTGCGCGCGGACGGCGTCGAGCCGGTGCCCGGCCAGCTCGACGGTTTCCAGCAGCGCGAGCCCGGCGTCGGGCCCGTGCACCATCGCCGTCGCGATCGCGCGGTTGAGCGTCACCACCGGGTTGTCCGTCAGCCGCTCCAGCCGCCGGTAGGTCCGCAGGATCCGGTCCCAGTCGGTGTCTTCGACGCGCGGCGCGATGTCGTGCGCGGCGGCGATCGCGGCCTGCAGCCGGTACTCGCCCGCGTCGCCGAGGGCGAGCGCCTCGGTGACCAGTGCGACGCCTTCCCGGATCTGGTCACGGTCCCACTTCGCCCGGTTCTGCTCGGCCAGCGGCACCAGCTCGCCGGAGGGCCCGGTGCGGGCCAGGCGCCGCGCGTCCGTGAGCAGCATCAGCGCCAGCAGACCGGTGACCTCGCCGTCGGCCGGCAGCATCCCGTGTAGCAGCCGGGTCAGCCGGATCGCCTCGCCGGACAGCTCGGTGCGGTGCAGGCGACCGCCCGCGCTGCTCGTGTAGCCCTCGTTGAACACGAGGTAGAGCACGTGCAGCACCGACCTCAGCCGGGCTTCGCGTTCTTCGCTCGCGGGCAGGCGGAACGGCACGTCCGACGCCTTGATCTTCGCCTTGGCCCGGGTGATCCGCTGCGCCATCGTCGCTTCCGGGACCAGGAACGCCCCGGCGATCTCGGCCGTGGTCAGGCCGCCGACCGCGCGCAGGGTCAGGGCGATCGCCGACGCGGGCGTGAGCGCCGGGTGGCAGCAGAGAAACAGCAGCACGAGGGTGTCGTCGCGATCCGGGACATCCGGCGGCGGTGGTTCGAGCGCCGCGGCGTCTTCCCGGCGGCGACGGGCCTGGTCGCTGCGGAGCTGGTCGGTCAGCCGGTTGACGGCGGCCTGGATCAGCCACCCACGCGGGTTGTCCGGCAACCCCTCGGACGGCCAGTGCCGCGCGGCCGCGAGCAGCGCCTCCTGCACGGCGTCCTCCGCGGCGTCGAAGTCGCGGAACCGCCGCGCGACGACGCCGAGGACCTGCGGCGCGAGCGTCCGCAGCAGGTCCTCGACCTCGACGGCGACCATCAGGCGGGCGCGCTCATCACCTGGCGGACCTCGATCGGCTGCCCGATCGGCACCCCGCCCGGCCCGGGCGCGGCCGAGGCCTGCGCCGCGATCTCCAGCGCGCGCTCCTCGCTCTCGACGTCGACGATCCAGTAGCCGGCCAGCAGCTCCTTGCCCTCCGGGTACGGCCCGTCGGTGACCACGGGGCTGGTCCGGCCGTCGGAGACGACCGTCTTCGCCACGTCGGGGCCGGCCAGGCCCTGCGCGTCGACGAGCTCACCCTTGTCCCGCAGCTCGGCGTCGAGCGCGTGCTGGAAGTCGATGTGCGCGCGGATGTCCTCCGGCGGCCATTCGCCCATCGGCAGGTCGCACGCGGTGCTCCCGCTGTAGCTCATCAGCAGCATGTACTTCGCCATGATCGGCTCCTTCTTCGGCGCCCCGGTGGCGCGTTCACGGGAAAGGACGGAGTCCGGGCCGCGGTCTCTACATGGTTCGCCGATTTTCCGTCCACGTTTTCGCCAGCCGCTTCGGTGCCCGGCACAACCAGGCCTCGACCAGCACTTCTTCGAGCGTCGGCAGGTCGATCCGGTCGAGCTCGACGAGGATCGCGGGGAAGCCGCGGAAGTGCGGAGTCGTGAAGAAGACGGCCGGGTCGTCGGCGACCAGCGCGTCCTTGACCCCGACGTCCGGCACGTAGGCGCCCACCGGCCCGGTGGGCGCCCGCGCGCCGAGCGCCTCGACGTCGCCCTTGCGCAGCGGGCGCTCCCAGGCGAAGCCCTTCTTGCCGACCTGCCACGCCAGGTATCCGCGCGAGCTGTCCTCGGCCACCTCGGGCAGCCCGCGCGCGATCCGGCCGACGTCGTCCCAGCTGACCACGGCGATCAGGATAATCGCCGAAGTGACCGAGGACCTGAGACGCGCTCGCCGGGGAGTTTCCGTCGTCTTCGCCGTCTGCGGCGCGGCGTTCGCGACCTGGCTGGCGCGGGTGCCGGCGGTGCAGGAGCAGCTGGGCCTGACCACGGGCCAGCTCGCGACCGGCCTCTTCGGCCTGGCCCTGGGGTCGGTGGTCGCGCTGGTGGCGGCGGGGGCGCTGCTCACCCGGATCGGCAGCCGTGCGGCCGTCGTGCTCGGCGCGGTGACCCTGTGCGGCGGGCTCCCGCTGGTGGCGTTCGCGTGGTCGGCGCCCGTGTTCGTCGCGGCGCTCGTCGTGCTCGGCGTGGGCAACAGCCTGCTCGACGTCGCGATGAACGCGCACGCGGCCCGCGTCGAGGAGGGCTACGGGCGCCCGATCTTCGCCGGCTTCCACGCGTTCTGGAACATCGGCGGCCTCGCGGGTTCCGGCGTCGACGCGCTGATGGAGGCCCTGCACGTCCCGGTTTCGGTGCACTTCCCGATCGCCGCCGCGGTGCTGCTCGCGCTGGCGCTGCGGGGGAGGGCGCGCTTCCTGACCGGAGCCGACCGCGGCCAGGGCGACGCGGCGTTCGCGTGGCCGAGCCGGGCGCTGGTGCCGCTCGGCGTGATCGCGTTCTGCGGGTTCGTCGCCGAAGGCGCGGTCAACAGCTGGAGCGCGGTGTACCTCGCGGACGTCACCGGCGCGACGCCCGCGCTCGCGTCGCTGGGTTACTTCGCCTTCTCCGGGACGATGATCGCGGTCCGCCTGGTCGCCGACCGGGTGGTGGCGCGCACCGGCGCGGTGCGGTTCGTCCGCGTGGCGACCACGGTCGCGGTGCTGGGCTTCGCCGTGGTCCTTTTCGCGCCGTGGCCGGTCGCGGTGGTGTCCGGCTTCGCGGTGGTCGGCCTCGGCGTGGCCGGGATCGTGCCGATCGCGTGGAGCGTGGCGAGCCGCAAGCAGGCGGACGCGCCGGGGCGCGCGGTCGCCGCCGTCGCCGCGTGCGGGTACCTGGGTTTCCTGGTGGAGCCGGTGCTGGTGGGGGCGCTGGCGACGCGGATCGGCCTGCACTGGGCGTTGTCGTCGGCGGTCGTGGTGACCTTCGGGATCTTGTTCCTGGCGCCTTCGCTGCGGGTCCGCGAGCCGGCACTCACGCGCTGAGGAGCCGCTTCAGTCCTTCGGCCGACGGCGTGCCCGGCGCCGCCGTGTAGACGAGGAGCCGGTGCTCGTGGCCGGGGACGGCGAGGATCTCGCAGTCGAGTTCCAGCGGACCTGCGACCGGGTGGACGGTCCGTTTCGTCAGCGTCCGCTGCACGACGACCTCCCGCTCCGCCCACAACCGGGCGAACTCGGGGCTTTCCCTGAGGAGGTCGTCGACGAGTGAACGAACGGCGTGATCCGCCGGGTACCGCCCGCTCGCCCGCAGGTCCGCGACACACAGCCGGGCCAGGTCCAGGCGGTTGCCGGTGATCGTGTCGCCGGTGTCGAACAGCCGGCGCAGCCGGTTTCGTCGCCGTGGTGACCACGCGGCCGGGTCGCCGACCAGCGCGACCAGCATCCGGTTCCAGGCCACCAGGTCGTAGCGCGCGTCGATCACCATCGCCGGCACGTCGCCGAGGCGGTCGAGCAGCCGCAGGACGTTCCCGGGTACCGGCCGTGGCGAGGGCACCGGAGCCGGACGCGCCAGCCGCCGCAGGTACGCCTGTTCGTCGCCGGTCAGGCGCAGCGCGCGGCCGAGCGCGGTGAGGACCTGGTCCGAGGGCTGCGGTCCGCGGCCCTGTTCGAGCCGCAGGTAGTAGTCGACGGAGATCCCGGCCAGCAGCGCCACCTCCGCGCGCCGCAGCCCCGGCGTCTGCCGCCGCCCGCCGGGCACGAGGCCGACGTCGGCGGGCTGCAGCCGGGCTCGCCGGCTACGCAGGAACCCGCCCAGCTCCGCCCTGTCCACGCCTCCATCATCACCCCGCGCCGGGGTGGTACCGCCAGTGCCTACCCCGTTCCGTCCACGCGGGACGAACCTTCGGACATGACGATTCTGGTGACTGGCGCCCGCGGGAACGTCGCCCGCGCGCTGGTGGGACAACTGCTCGAAGACGGACACGAGGTGCGCGCGGCCGGTCGTGACCCGGGCCGGGCCCGGCTGCCCGGCGGGGTCGAGGTGGTCGCCGCCGACCTGGCCCGGCCCGAGAGCTGGGACGCGGCCCTGGACGGCGTCACGAAGGCGTTCCTCTACGCGGGCACGGCCGGGCTCGCCGGGTTCCTCTCTCGGGCGGGCGGCCTGGCACAGGTCGTGCTGCTGTCCGCCCTGGGCGCGGATCCCGCGTCGGAGGACGCCATCACCCGCGCCCACGGCGAAGCCGAGCAGGCCGTCCGGGATTCGGGGATCCCGTGGACGTTCCTGCGCCCTGGCGGTTTCGCGGCCAACCGGCTGATGTGGGCGGAGCCGGTCCGCGACGGCGTCGTGCGCGACCCGTTCCCCGACTCGCACGCGGCGTTGATCCACGAAGCCGACATCGCCGCCGTCGCCGCGTGCGCGTTGACGTCCTCCGGCCACCTCGGTGCGGCGTACGCCTTGACCGGGCCCGAGTCGCTCACGGTGCGGGACCAGGTCTCGGTACTCGGCCGCGTGGCCGGACATCCGGTCCGCCTCGAGACCCAGGACCTCGGCGACTACCGCCGTGAGCTCGCGGCGGCGTTCGAGGCCCGCGGGCTCGGCCGCGTCGGTTCGGCGGAGGTGATCGAAGCCCGCATCCGGCGGCTGGCCGCCCTGGTGGACCGGCCGCAGGCGACGACGGAGACGGTCCTGGCGGTCACCGGCCGTCCGGCGCGAAGCTTCGCGGAGTGGGCCGGCGACCACGCCGGGGACTTCGCGTGAGTCAGCCTTCGTGTTCCCTCAGCAGCCGGCGGACGGCCTTCCGGTCGCCATCGACCGTCATCCGACCATCGGCGATCGCTGCGTCGAGGTCCTGGGGTCGGTCGAGGAGCGCGTTCAACGTCGGCGGGTCGGTCCGGATCGTCGCGTCGGGTGCGACGGGTTCGCCCGGCTCGACCGTCAGCCGGCCGGGCTCTGTGCGGACCGTCCACACGCGAGCGTCCAGTTCGACGCGGTAGCGGGCCGTCGCGCTGGGGCGCGCGGAGCCGCGGAGGAACAGCAGCATCGACGTCGCGCCGAGCGTCGCCGGCCGGGGGAGGGGGACGCGGGCGGCCCACGCCCCCAGCGCCAGCACGATCGGCTCCAGCTCACGACCCCACTCGGTCAGTTCGTAGACCGTCGACGCCGCCGGGGGCGGCAGCTTCCGGCGGGTGACGACGCCGTGGCCTTCGAGCTCGCGGAGCCGGTCGGTGACCAGGTTGGAGCTGGCGCCGGGCAGCGCGCGGCGGACGTCGGAGAAGCGCTGGGGCCCGAGCAGCAGCTCGCGCACGACGAGCAGCGCCCAGCGTTCCCCGACGACGTCCAGCGCGCGGGCGGTGGCGCACGCGTCCCCGTAGCTCCGGCTCGTCGGCATGGTGCCAACCTACAACTTGGAGGTTGTTTTTAACAACTAGCGGCGTACGGTAGCCGCCATGGGCAATCCGGTAGTGCACTTCGAGATCATCGGCACCGACCCGGCGCGCTTGCGCGGGTACTACGGCGAGCTGTTCGGCTGGGACTACGACACGTCCGGGCCGGTGTCGGACCAGGTGTCGGAAGCGGGGAACTACGGCTTCGTCGAAACGGGGACCATTCCGGGCGGCGTCGGCGGCGGCGCGGGACACGAGAGCCACGTGGTGTTCTACGTGGGCGTCCCGGACGTCGCGACGGCACTGGCCGAGGCCGAACGCCTCGGCGGAACGCGTCGGATGGGCCCGGACCGCGCGCCGGGGCGAGACCTGGTGGTCGCCCACTTCTCCGACCCCGAAGGCAACCTGATCGGGCTCGCCGGCCCGGCTTAGAGGTCTGGCGCCGTGCCTTGGACGTCGGCGCGGCAGGCTTCGAGGAACCGGTCGCCGGACTCGCTGATCCCCGTCAGCACGTGGTCGAGGCTGGCGCGCCGCACCGTCGTCTCCCCGGAGTCCAGTTCGGCGAGGATGGCGTTCACCCCGTTGCGGGCGACTTTCCACAGGTCCTTGCCGCGGCGGCGGGGTTCGTCGGTGCCGAACAAGGCGACCTGGTTGTGCGCTTTGCGCAGCTCGTTGCGCCGTTCGCGCCACCGGGCCTCGACCTCGTCGCGGTTCTCCGGTCGCAGTGTGGCGAACTCCGACCGGATCAGCTGGAAGGCTTCTTCGCCCGCGTTCGACATGCCCGCGTAGGCCTTGACCCGTTCGTCACGCAGCCAGTTGGCGTGGTCGGCCGCGCGCTTCTGCGCCTCGGCGTGCCGAGTCGCCTTGAGCTTGCGGCCCTCCACGAACGTCGTGGTCAGCAGCGTGAGCACGACGCCGCCGAGCGTCGCTCCCACGGTGATCAGCTGCGTGGTCGTCCCCGAGTCCATGGCGGAATTGTCCAGCACTCGCGCACGGAGGTTGACCTCGACCTTGCTGGAGCTTCAAGACTGGCGTCATGACGATCTGGATCTGCGGAACCTGCGGGGTCGAACACCCCGACACCGACCAGCCCCCGGCGGGCACCTGCGCCATCTGCGCCGACGACCGCCAGTGGGTGCCCGCCTCCGGGCAAGTGTGGACGACCCTCGACAAGCTGTCGGCCGGCGGCCACGACGTGGTGCACGAGGAACTGGAACCGGGGCTGCACCGGTTCAACCGTGAGCCGCCGTTCGGCATCGGCCAGTGGACGCACCTGGTCCGCACCACCGAGGGCAACCTGCTGTGGGACCCGCCGAACCACCTCGACGCGGCGCTCGCCACCCGTATCGAGGAACTCGGCGGCGCCGCGGTGATCGTGGCCAGCCACCCGCACATGTACGGCTCCCAGGTCAGCTGGAGCCACCGGCTCGGCCGAGTCCCGGTACTGGTGCACGCCGCCGACCGGCAGTGGGTGCAGCGCGAGGACCCGGTGATCCGGGAGTGGTCCGGCACCGAGCGGGTCCTGCCCGGCGTGACGCTGGTCGAGGCCGGCGGCCACTTCCCGGGCGCGGCGGTGGCCCACGTCGAGAACGAGACGGGCGGAACCCTGCTGGTCGGCGACACGATGCTGCCGGTGGCGGCGGCGGGTTGGGTGACGTTCATGCGGAGCTACCCCAACCGGATCCCGCTGTCGGCCGGCCTGGTGCGGCGGATCGTGGACCGGCTGGAGCCGTACGAGTTCGACCGTCTGTACGGCCTGCTGGGCGGCAAGATCCTGGGGGATGCGAAGGGGGCGGTCCGCCGGTCGGCCGAGCGCTACATCGAGTGGGTCAGCGGGGCGAACGACCACCTCGGCTGAGGGGCGGTCAGCGGCCGACTCGGCGAGGCGAGTCCGAGCAGGCCGACTCGGTTGCAGGGTGCGCTGGCCAGACGACGCCGCCGCCAGCCGCCCGGCCACGGTTTCCGGGCGGCCGTCGGGTCGCCCCCGGTGGCGTCCGACTCGGCTCCGGCGGTGCCCACTCTGCGATGCCGATGGTGGCTGGTGTTGGTTTCGGGTGGCCGCCGGAAGTCGGATGGCGGCGGACTCCGTTCCGGGGGCGTGCCGACGGCCCACCTTGACTCCGGGCGGCCGCCTTGGTTCCGAGGGCTGCCACCGAACAATGTCGCGTGATCGACCACCACTCCCACCAGGCAGCGAGCCGTTCAGCCGCGCAAGCGCGTGTTGAGCCGCGCGGCCTGCCGGGTCAAGTGGTCGCGTTCCGCGAGGTTCGGTGCCTTCTGCGCCGCTTCCGCGTACAGGCGCGCGGCCGTCGCCAGGTCGCCGTCGCGTTCGCGGAGGTACGCCGCCACCGCCGCGTGGCGGGGCAGCGCCTCGTCCAGTTCGGCCAGCGCCGCCAGGCCGGCGCGCGGTCCGTCGGCCTCGCCCACCGCCACCGCGCGGTTGAGCCGGACGACCGGGCTGCCGGTCAGGCTCGCGAGCTCGTCGTACCACTCGACGATCTGCACCCAGTCCGTCTCCTCGGCGGTCGGCGCGTCGGCGTGCAGAGCCGCGATCGCCGCCTGGGCCTGGAACTCGCCCAGCCGGTCGCGGGCGAGCGCCGTCTGCAGGATCGCGACGCCCTCGGCGATCGCGGAGGTGTCCCACCGGCCGCGGTCCTGCTCGGCGAGGGGCACCAGGCTGCCGTCGGCCGCGGTCCGCCCGGCGCGTCGCGCGTGGTGCAGCAGCATGAGCGCCAGCAGCCCCGCGACCTCGGGGTGGTCGATCGTGGCCGCGAGCTGCCGGGTCAGCCGGATGGCCTCGGCGGCCAGGTCGACGTCGCCGGAGTAGCCCTCGTTGAAGACCAGGTAGAGGACACGCAGCACGGTCGCGACGTCACCGGGCTGGTCGAACCGCACCTGTCCGACCGTGCGCTTGGCCCGGCTGATGCGCTGCGCCATGGTCGCTTCGGGGACCAAGTAGGCCTGCGCGATCTGGCGGGTGGTCAGCCCGCCGACCGCGCGAAGCGTGAGCGCGACCGCCGAAGACGGCGTCAACGACGGATGCGCGCACAGGAAGTACAGCTGCAGCGTGTCGTCCGCGGCGGCCGCCGGCCCGGGCGCCGGCTCGACGTCGACGAGGTCCTCACGCCGCCGGCGAGCGGTGTCCGACCTGTTCGCGTCGAGGAACTTGCGCCAGGCGACCGTCACCAGCCAGCCCTTGGGATCGCGCGGCGGTTCGGCCGGCCAGACGCGGAACGCCTCGACCAGCGCGTCCTGCACGGCGTCCTCCGCCGACGCGAAGTCGGCGCCGCGCCGCACGACGATGCCGAGCACGTGCGGCGTCAGGCTCCGGAGCAGGACCTCGTCCACTGTTCACCCGACCTTTTCGGCCAGCTCGACGATGATCCCCGCGGGGCCGCGCAGGTAGCAGAGCCGATAGCTGTCCTCGTACTGCGCGACCTCGCCGACGAGCTCGGCGCCGTGCTTCCGCAGCCGCTCGACGACGTCGTCGAGGTCCGCGACCTCGAACAGGATGTGCCGGAGGCCGGGCGTGTTCGACGGCGCGGCCGAGTCGCCGGCCGGACCCACGGGCGTCCGGTACCTGATCAGTTCGAGGCATCCGTGGCCGTCCGGGGTCCGCATCATCGCGACGTCCGAGCGGACCCCGTCGAGCCCGGTGATGAGGTCGACCACGCGGCCTTCGACCGTCATCTCGCCCTCGAGCTCCAGCCCGAGCTCGGTGAAGAAGGCTTTGGCGACGCCGAGGTCCTCGACGACGATGCCGACGTGTTCGAGGCGGGCCGGCACGCGGTTGGCACTCATGTCGATCTCCTTCTCAAGCCTGCTGGCGTTCCTTCTGCCGCTGCATCAGCTCTTCGACGGCGCTGGGCAGCGTCGTCTCGAAGTCGATCAGCTTGGCCCACGTCGGCGTGACCACGATCCGGACCATGCCGTCGTAGAGCGACCGCACGCCCGCCTCCCACTCCACCCGCTGCTCGGGCGTCATCTGGTAGGTGCCGTTGAACTGCAGGTACTCGTCCGGGATGCCGTCGACCACGTCCAGCTCGACCGTGCCGCGGATCAGCAGGATCTTCGGCGGGTGCACCTCGGTGTCGATGGTCAGGGCGACCGCCGGGTGCCGGCGCAGCGCCGGCAGCTTCGGCGCGTTCGTCGACGTGCAGAGGACGATCTCCGAGCCGTTCCAGGTGAAGCCGATCGGGATCGAGCGGGGCGTGCCGTCGAGGGCGGTGTAGGCCAGCCTCGTCAGATCCCGGCCCAGCAGCTCCCGGCTGAGCGGGCGGTTCAGGACTTCGTCGATGGCGCTCTGGTCCATGGCGGTCTCCTCGTCGATCGGCGGTGCGTTCGAGCCGGGGACGGAGCTGTGGGCGGTTTCTCGACAACGCCTGATTGTGACGCAGGTCACTCAGTGATGGTCTGCATCGGGCCCCAGAACGGACGCACCTCGAGCCACTCGCACACCGGCTCGCCGCCCGCACCCGGGGCGGCCGACAGCTCCGCGGCCAGCTCGAGGGCGCGCTCGTAGCTGTCGACGTCGATGACCGTCCAGCCGGCGATGAGGTCCTTCGTCTCGGCGAACGGGCCGTCGGTGACCGGCGGGCGTCCCTCACCGTCGAACCGGACGAACGTCCCGTCGGGAGTCAGCGCCTGGTGCTCGACGAACTCGCCGGTCTCCTCGAGCCGGGTCCCGAAGTCCTGCATGTACTTCACGTGGGCCGTGATCTCCTCCGGCGTCCACTGGTCCATGGGCACGTCGTTGCCCGAAGCCGGGGCGCCGCGGTAGTGCTTGAGCAGCAGGTACTTGGCCATGGTGGTTCTCCTCGGTGCGGGTGCGGCCCATCTTGGCCGCGTTCGGCACGGGGACGCAGCCGGGCACGGGATCTCGACATCACCCGGCCAGGTTTTTGCCCGGCGGCCGCGATCAGGCCGTCGGGCGGCCGGCTCCGGCGTAGTCGTCGCCGTTCTTGCGGTAGGAGTGCACCTGCACGGCCTGGCCGGTCTGCGGCGCGTCGATCATCTGCTGGTTGCCGATGTAGAGCCCGACGTGGTGGATCTTCGTCGCCGGCTCGCCGTAGAAGATCAGGTCGCCCAGCTGCGGATCGGTCACGTGCGGGACGCTCCGGAACTGCGTGTCGGCCGTGCGCATCAGCTTGACGCCGGCGCTCCCGTACGCCGCCGTCGTCAAGCCGGAGCAGTCGAAGCCGGGGTCGTTGCCGCCGGTGCCGTTGCCGCCCCAGATGTAGGGGAGGCCGATCTTGTCGATGGCGAAGTTCACCGCGCTCAGCACCGCCGGGTTCGGCGCCGCCGCGCCCTGGCCGACCGTGCCGTAGACGTTGACCGTGGCCAGCGTCCGGTGCAGGAGCAGAGGAGCCGACTGCAGCTTCGCGACCGAGTCCCACCACGGCTGGCCCTGGGACAGGTCGGTGCCGCCGTCGCAGAGCGCGCGTCCGGTGGTCAGCGCGGCGTCGTCGATGTTCTGGACATCGGGCTTCCCGCCGGTGTAGCTCGCCTGGTACTTCGCCCAGATCGCCGGGGCGACCTGCATCGGACCGGCGGCGTTCGCCGTCGAGACGACCTTGTCGTAGAAGTCGCGCACCTCGATCGTGCCGAGCGGCTTGTCCAGCACGCCGGTGGTGCCGATCTGCCCGCCCTGCGCGCGGCCGTGGTCCGTGGTCACTTTCCCGACCGCGGCCAGCGTCACCCACGACAGGTGGCAGCCGGGGAGGTCCTTGCCGATTTTCGTCGTCGCCTTCGCGTAGCCGACCATGGCGCGCAGGGGCACGTCGAGCCACTGGCTGGTCTTGGACGCCCAGGCGTCGAACTCACTCGCTTCGGGCACCTTCGGCGGCGCCGACGTCTGCGGCGGCGTGGTCATCTTCGGAACGGACGTCGACTGCGCGACCGTCGCGGCGGCGTTCGTCGTCTCCTGCTGATCCGGCGCGAACCGGACGCCGACCACGAGCGCGGCGGCGACCACGACCACCGCGGCGACCACGACGGCGGCCTTGCGCCGACGGGGCTCAGCCTTCTCGCCGGTCTCCTCCACCGGCACGACCTCGGGCTCGTCGCTCACCGCGCGGCCCCGGTCAGCCGGTCGAGGACGAAGCCGCGGAGGCCGTCGAGGTCGGTGTCCATCGCGACCTCGATGGGGCGGCCGGGACTGAACTGCGGATCGTCCTCGCCGAGTCGTCGCCGATCGACCAGGGTCTGCCCGCGCGCCGGGCCCAGCCCGCAGTCGACGTCGACGCGGTAGGTCTCGGTGTGCAGGATCCCCGGTGAGATCGCTTCCGCGACCGCGACGGCGTCGTGCATGACCATCCGGTCCTCGCCGAACACGCGCGTGTAGTGCTGCCGGTAGGTGGACGTGAGGCCTTCGAGGGTGGCGCCGACCGGACCGGACGCCGCGAGCTTCGCCAGCCAGTCGGCGTCGACGGCGCAACGGTGCGTGAGGTCGAGCGGCACCAGCACGACCGGGACGTCTTCCTCGACCAGCACGCGGCGAGCCGACTCGGGGTCGCTCCAGATGTTGAACTCGGCGGCGGTGGTGCTGTTGCCGAAGGTGACCCCGCCGCCCATGATCACGAGCCGGGCGATCTTCGCCGCGGCGCCCGGGTGGGCGGCCAGCAGCGCGGCGATGTTCGTCAGCGGCCCGATCGGCGCGATGGTCACCGGCTCGTCGGCGGCTTCGAGGAGGTCGAGCATCAGGCGGACGGCGTCGCGCTCTTCGAGGGGACGGGTCGCCTCGGGCAGCGTGTAGGAGTGGCCCGACAGGCCGTCGCCGCCGTGGACCTCTTTCGCGTCACGCGGCTTCGAGTAGACCAGCGGTCGCGCGGCCCCGGCGGCCACCGGCACGTCGGCGCGGCCGAACAGCTCCAGCAGCCGGCGCGCGTTCGAGGTCGTGCGGTCCAGCGGCACGTTGCCGAAAACCGACGTCACACCCAGCAGGTCGACGTCCGGCGACAGCGCCGCCAGCGCGATCGCCAGCGCGTCGTCGACGCCCGGGTCGGTGTCGATGATCAGCTTCGTGCCCATCCAGCTCCCCTTGCCTGTGAACCCGTCCCGCACACAGGTTACGGTCACCGGCATGACGTCGATGTGGGGTGCGCCCGCGCTGTCGCGGGTGCGGGCCTGGCGGCGCGCACGGCGCGATCCGCGGCAGGCGAAGTTCCTGACCGCCGACTCGCTGCGCTGGGTGCTGCGCAACCGCGCGTACACGCCCTGGTACCTCGTCCGGTACTACCGGCTGCTCAAGTTCCGGCTCGCCAACCCCCACATCATCCTGCGCGGCATGCTCTTCCTCGGGAAGGACGTCGAGATCCACTGCCGCCCGGGCTACGGGCGGCTGGAGATCGGCCGCTGGGTCCACATCGGCGACGGCAACGCGATCCGCTGCCACGAGGGTTCGCTGCGGATCGGCGACAAGTCCGTGTTCGGCCGCCAGAACGTCATCAACTGCTACCTCGACATCGAGCTCGGCGCGGCCACCCTGGTCGCCGACTGGGTGTACATCTGTGACTTCGACCACGTCATCGCCGACATCCACGTGCCGATCAAGGACCAGGGCATCGTGAAGTCGCCGGTGCGCATCGGACCGGACACGTGGCTCGGCACAAAGGTCAGCGTCCTGAAGGGCACTCGCATCGGCCGCGGTTCGGTGCTGGGCGCGCACGCGGTCGTTCGTGGTGACATCCCGGACTACTCGATCGCGGTCGGTGCGCCGGCCCGTGTGGTGCGTAACCGCGAAGAGGACTACGCGGCCGACGCTGCTCGCCGTGAAGCCGTCGCGGACATGGCGCGGAAGGCGAACAAGGCGCTGCAGAAGACCCTCGAGCAGTAGATCTACTCAGGTCCTTCGTCTCCCGGCCGGACATACTGACGGCGTGGGGGAACTCCGGACCGCGTGGTCGTCGATCGTGCTGGCGCTGTGCGCCGTGGGCCTGCTGCTCGTCGTGCCGTTCTTGTTCTTGCAGGGTTTCGTGGCGAGCTTCCCGGTGTTCGGGTCGAGCGGTCACGCGGGCGACGGCTACCTGACCTGGGCGGCCTGGCTCGGCGCCGGGCTACCGCTGGTGGGCGTGATCGTCGCCGCTCTCGGGCGGCGTCGCGGGTGGACGTGGTTCTTCGGGGTCTGCCTGGTCCTGGCCGTCGCGGTCGCCGGGATGAACTGGGTCGATCACGTCCGCCACGCGCCCCCGCCCCCGCCCCCGCCGGAGCCGCGCCACTGCGTCGAGCGCAGCGGCGGCGACAACGAGTGCCCGGGCGACTGAGCTACTCCTCGAACGTCATCTCGGGCGGCGGCCGCCGGAAGCCACGGGTGATCGCCGCCAGCACGACGATGCCGATCGCCAGCCAGACCAGCCCGAACACCAGCGCGATGCCGTCCAGGTTGACCAGCAGCCACAAATCGACCACGGCACCGATCACCGGGAAGACCACCCAGGTCAGGACGCGTTTCCCGGCCCGGTCGCGCAGCCACGTCGCCAGCACGCTGACGTTGACGAACGTGAACGCCGTGAACGCCCCGAAGTTGATGAACGACGTCGACGTGCTGACATCCAGCGACAACGCGACCAGTCCGACGAGCCCGGTCAGGACGATGCCGAACACGGGCGTCGCGAACCGCGGCTGGAGCTTGCCGAAGATCCGCGGCAGGACACCGTCGCGGCCCATGGCGAACATCAGCCGCGACGCGCTCGCCTGCGCGGCGATCCCCGACGCGAACTGCGCGACGACCAGACCGGCGAGGAAGAACGACGCGAAGAGGTTGCCCCCGATCGTCGTCGCGATTTCGAACGCGGCGGACGACTCGTCGGTGAACGCGCTGCCCGGGTGCGCGAGCTGGGTGAAGTAGGCGAGCACGATGAAGATGCCGCCGCCGATAAGCGCGGTCAGCAGGATGGCGCGGGGGATGGTCCGGCGCGGCTCGGTCGTTTCTTCGGTCAACGTCGTGACGGCGTCGAAGCCGAGGAACGAGTACGTCGCGAGCGCGGCGCCGCCGGAGATCGTTCCCAGCGTGCTGCCCGCGTGGAAGAACGGCTGCGTGCTCGCCAGCGAGCCGCCGACGTGCAGCACCTGCTTGACCGAAAGAACGACGAAGAAACCGATCACGAGGATCTGGAAGGCCATCAGCACGAAGTTCGCCTTCTCGGCGATCTTGATGCCGAGCACGTTGAGGATCGTGGTCAGCAGAATAAAAGTGATCAACCAGAGCCAATTGGGCACCGACGGGAACTCGGCCGACAGGTAGGCACCGCCGATCAGCCAGATCACCATCGGCAGGAAGAAGTAGTCGAGCAGCACGGCCCAGCCGACGAGGAACCCGGCGCGCGCGTCGACCGATTTCCGGACATAGGTGTAGGCCGAGCCGGCGACGGGGTAGGTCGCGGCCATCTTCCCGTAGCTCGCGGCGGTGAACAGCATCGCGACCAAGGCGAGCAGATAGGCCGAGGGCACGGTGCCGTCGGTCGACGTCGCGACGATGCCGAACGTGCCCAGCACGATCAGCGGAGCCATGTAGGCGAGCCCGAACAGGACGACGCCGGGCAGCCCGAGCCGGCGCTGCAGGGCGGCCGGGGCCGCGGCCGTGGAGGTCATCGGTCGTCTCCTTCTCGTGGACGCCAGCGGTCCGGGTCGATGCGGCCCTGGTAGAGCGGCAGGTCGAGGGGCGCGTCCGCGGACGTGAACTGCGCCCACATGCGGTTGGTGCCCGCGGTGCCCACGCGGCGAACGCGCGCCACCTCGTCGAGGTCGATCGTGTCGGCGAGAACGCCTTCGGCGCTGCCGGGCAGTGCGCCGAGCACGTCGCCTTCGGGGCCGACGAGCAGGCTTTCGCCCATCCCGAACGGCCCGGCCGTGTTCACGCTGGCGACGAAGACCTGGTTGACGATGGCGTTCGCCCGGGCCAGCACGAGCTCCTGGGCGCGGTCGGGGGTCGTGGTCTGGACGGGGTTGAGCACGACCTCGGCACCCATCCAGGCGAGGTGCCGGGTCACTTCGGGGAACCAGGCGTCGTAGCAGATGGAGAACCCGACGCGGCCGGCCTCGGCCAGATCGGCGACGACGAACCGGTCGCCGGGGTCGTAGGGCTCGTGCGGTCGCCAGGGGAAGACCTTGCGGTACCAGCCGGCCAGCTCGCCTCGCGGGGAGAAGACCAGCGCGGTGTTGAACAGCTCGCCGTGGTCGCCTTCTTCGCAAACGGTGCCGGGCGCGAGCCAGATCCCCAGGTCGCCGGCCAGGTCGGCGAGTGCTTTGGTCCGTTTTCCGGCCAGGGGCTGGGCGGCGGCTCGGAGCTGCTCGGTGCGTTCGTCGCCTTCGCCGTCGACGCCGCAGAGGTGCAGTTCGGGGAAGGCGACCAGGCGCGTGTCCGGGAACCGGCCGAGGACGGCTTCGACCTCACCCGCGAACCCGGCGTCTCCGACGGGCCGGGGCGGGGCTTGCACCAAGGCGATCGGCAGGGGGCGCGGCATGGACGAAAAATAGTCCATCTTGAACACTTAAACAAGAGTGCTCAAGATGAGCAGTTTGTGCGGTACGGTCGATTCATGGCGACGGCAGACCTGAGCGCCCCGGCCCTGACCGGCATCCGGCGGCTGTCCGCACTGGACACCGTCCGCGCTCGCATCGCGCTCGCCGTGGAACTGGGCCTGCTGAAGCCAGGGGAGCGACTACCGGCGAACGCCGATATCGCGCGAGCGCTCGGGGTCGCCGAGATCACCGTGCGGAGGGCCCTGGAGTCCCTGGCCGGCGACGGGCTGATCGAACGCCGCCGCGGCCGAGCCGGCGGAACGCTCGTGGCCGCGGATCCGCCGGCGGAGCGAGTCCGCGAGGTCGGCGCCTACCGCGAGTCCGCGCCCGAGGTTCGTGACCTGATCGACCACCGCCTGGTTCTGGAGGTGGGTTTGGTCCAGTTGGTGGCGAAACGATCACCGGACCTCCCGCGCCTGCGGACGTTGGTCGCCCGCATGGACACGGCGACGGGCTGGGCGGAGTTCCACGAACTCGACGTCGAGTTCCACCGAACGGTGGCGGCTCCCGCCCCGGCCGCCGTGGTGGCGCAGTACGAGACGGTGCTGGCCGAGCTGTACCGGTTCTACCTGCCGTACCCGATGGCAAAGCTGCGCGAGTCGAACCGCGACCACGCGCGCTTGGTGAAGGCACTGGCAGCGGGCGACCCGGACGCGGCGGCCCGGGTGACCAGAAAGCACGTGCGCGGCCTGCACCAGACGATGTTCGTCGGCCTCGACGCAGGCGACTCGGCGACGACCGATAGTTGACGACGGCCTTGGCTGGCCACCTCTAGGAGCCGGTCACGCCGATCGGCAGGGCGCTCCGGGTGCGGCAGAAGATCGGCGGCGCGCTGATGACCGTCGAAGACGACGCCCACGGCTCGCTGTCCTCACTCCCGTGCGCTGACGGCGCGACGACACGGGTCAGACGACGTCGGAATCGTGCCCGAGCGCGCCGGTCCCCACGCCGTGACTCAGCGGGGTCGCAGCTGCTCGCGGACCTCCATCAACGCGAAGCCGAGCAGGTTCAGCCCGCGCCAGTAGTCCGGCTTGGTCGCGTTCTTCTCCTCGCGTGCGAGGCCGGTGCCCCACACCAGGTCCTTCTTAGACGCCTCGACGATCACCGCTTCGCCCGTCCCGAGCAGGAACCGGCGCAGGTCGCGGTGAGCGCGGAACTTGGCCAGGTTGCCGTCGACGACGATGTCGAACCGGTGCCGCTCCCAGGTGGCGGCGTCGAACCCCTCGACCTCGCGGCCGAGAACCTTCGCCGTCTTCGCGTCGGGCGTCTCCCGGATCAGCGCGGCCTTCTCGTGGTCACCGAACAGCGCGGCCTTGCCGGCCATCATGTAGTGCTCGGCGGTCGGGTAGACGACGCCGTCGGCCTCGAACGGGTCGACCCACCACTGGCTCAGGCAGCTCGACGTCACCCGCCCGGACTTCGTGGGCGTGTGCCCGTAGAACAGCAGGTATTCGGGCTCCGCACCCTCGTGGACCTTTTCGCGCAACGCCTCGACACTGCGGACCCCGTCGACCTTCACCATCCGCCTAGTGGACCACGGCCTTAAAGCAGGAAGTGGAACAGGGGGCTGCCCGGCTCGATCCGCTCCACCTGAAGGGGGCTCGCATCCATCCGCGCCAGCAGGCCGGGGAGGTCGGATGACCGGGCGATTTCCACGCCGACCAGGGCCGGGCCCATCTCGCGGTTGGTGCGCTTGACGTACTCGAAGCGGGTGATGTCGTCCTCGGGCCCGAGCACCTGCTCGAGGAACCGCCGCAGCGCGCCCGGCTCCTGCGGGAAGCCGACCAGGAAGTAGTGCTTCAGCCCTTCGTGCATCAGCGAGCGTTCGAGGATCTCGCTGTAGCGGCTGACGTCGTTGTTGCCTCCGGAGACCACGACGACGACGGTCTGCCCCGGCTCGACCCGGACCACGGAGCCGAGCGAGGCCGCGGCCAGCGCCCCCGCCGGCTCGGCGATGATGCCGTCGGACTGGTACATCGCGAGCATCTCGGTGCAGATCGCGCCCTCGGCGACCGACGTCAGCTCGGCGCCGCTCTCGCGGATCAGCGGGTAGGTGACCGCGCCGGCTTCGCGCACGGCGGCGCCGTCGACGAACGTGTCGAGCTCGGGCAGCCGCACCGGGTGTCCGGCGTCCAGCGCCGCGGCCATGCACGCCGCCCCCGCGGGTTCGACGCCGACGACCCGGACGTCCGGGTGCCGCTCCCGCAGCCAGCTGCCGACGCCGGCGAGGAGCCCGCCGCCGCCGACCGGAACGACCACGACGTCCGGGATGAAGCCGAGCTGCTCGATGACCTCCAGAGCGACCGTGCCCTGGCCGGCGACGGTGCGGACGTCGTCGAACGCCGGCACGAGCGTCGCCCCGGTCCGCTGCGCGTCCTCGTTGGCCGCGGCGAAGGCGTCTTCATAGGTCTCGCCGACGACGATGACCTCGATGTGCGCGCCGCCGAGCGTCGCGATGCGTTCGCGCTTCTGCCGCGGCGTGGTCCCCGGGACGTACACGCGCCCGTTCGCGCCCAGCCGCCGGCACGCGTACGCGACGCCCTGGGCGTGGTTTCCGGCGCTGGCGCAGACGACGCCCAACGCTCGAGTGGTGTCGTCCAGCTGGACGATGAAGTTGTAAGCGCCGCGGATCTTGTACGACCGGACGGTCTGCAGGTCTTCGCGCTTCACCCAGACCTGGGCGTTCACCCGGGACGACAGCCGCGCGCTCGGCTCCAGCGGCGTGCGGGTCACCACCCCGGCCAGCCGCTCGGCGGCCTTTTCGATGGTCGCCGCGGTCACCGTGTCGATGTCGTGCACCTCGATGAATCTACGACTCGCGCGTGACGGGCAACCGTCCGGCCCTCCGGCCGCATCAAAGGGGTGACGAACAGGACAGGGGGCGCCGGTGAACGACTTCACCGAGTACGTGACGGCACGGTCGGCTTGGCTGCGCAAGGTCGCGTACCTGCTCTGCGGCGACTGGCACCGGGCCGACGACCTGGTCCAGGCGGCGATCACCCGGCTCTACGCGAGCTGGCCGCGCGCCGCCCGGGCGGACAACCTCGACGGTTACGTGCGCCGCACGCTGGTCAACGTGTACTTGGCCGAGCAGCGCACGGCGTGGTGGAGACGGGTGGATCTGCGCGGCGCCGACCACGACTCGCCACCGTCGCCCGGCCCGGACCTCGATTCGGCGCTCGACCTGCGGGCCGCGCTGGACCGGCTGCCCGCGCGCCAGCGGGCGACCGTCGTCCTTCGCTACTTCGGCGACCTGTCGGTCGCCGAAACCGCCCGGGCCCTCAGGTGCTCCGAAGGCACCGTCAAGAGCCAGACCGCGAAAGCCGTCGACACGCTCCGCGGCCTGCTGGCCGAACCCATCCGGGAGGGACGGGCATGACCGACCACGAGCTGGCCACCAAGCTGAAGGAACTCGCCGACGCGCCCGCGCCGCCGCCCCGGATCGACCTCGACCGCGCCCGCCGGCTGGGGGGACGTCGTCGTCGCGCGCGGACCACGGCGCTGGTCGTCGGCTGCGCCGCGGTGGTGACGGCCGCCGGTCTGACGGCCGTGTCGGTGTTCCGGACCACGCCCCCGCCGGCACCGCCCGCCGTCCTGCCCACACCCGCCCCCGTCGCGCCGGCGCCCACCGACAACCCGCTGGTGGCGAAGGCGAGCTTCGGCTGGCTGCCGGAGCCGATCACGGGCATCGAGTACGGCGCCGGCGGCCACGGCGACTACGCGCTGGCCATCGGCCGCGGGGATCTGGCGCCGATGATCTGGCTCGCGGTGTACGACCAGGAACCGCCGTTGGACCGCAGGCACGACATGGGCGGTCGGGCGGTGCGCGTCCCGGTCCGGGTCGGCGACCGCGACGGCTACTGGGTCACGACCGATGCGCGGGACCCCCTCAACCAGGGCAACAGCTACCTGCGCTGGCCGACCCCGGACGGCCGCTGGGCCGAGCTGAACGCGTACTACCTCGCGCTTCCCGACCTGCAGCAGGTCTTGCTGCGTGTCGCCGGCGAGGTGAAGTTCGCGAACCGCGCGGTGCCCCTGCCGCTGCACGTCACCGGTCTGCCGGAGACGTTCCGCGTCGCCGACGTCAACCTGTGGCGCCGTCCCGACACCGACAACGTCCCGTGGCGGGCGGTGCTGCAGTACTCGTCGAACGGCGCGTTGGCGACGATCACGGTCACTCTCCCCGGGGGCCGCGCGGACGGCCTCGGGACGCCGGTGTGCACGACGAAGAACGGGCTGCGGGCGTGCGTCGCGATCGACCACCCCCAGGCCGCGGGCGTCACTTCGCAGGAGCTGCTGAACCGGATCACGCTGCTCGGCCCGGACGAGTCGAAGTGGACGACGCACGTGATCAGCCCTTAGGGACCGCCGGGTAGGGGACGAAGGTGCTGGTGTTCTCGTCGACGGTGAGCTGCTTGCCGATCGTCGGGAAGGCGCGCTGGGAGCAAGCCGGCCGTTCGCAGACTTTGCAGCCCATCCCGATGGGTGTCGCGGCGGCCGGCTCGTCCAGGTCGAGCCCGGTCGAATAGACGAGGCGTCCCGCGTGGCGAAGTTCGCAGCCCAGACCGACCGTGAACGTCTTCCCGGGGCTGCCGTACCCGCCGATGTTCCGCGAGATCGTGCGCGCGATCCAGAAGTAGCTCTTCCCGTCGGGCAAAGTCGCGATCTGCGTGAGGATCTTCCCCGGCTGGGTGAACGCCTCGTAGATGTTCCACAGGGGACAGGCGCCGCCCACCCGGGAGAAGTGGAACCCGGCCGCGGACTGGCGCTTCGACATGTTCCCGGCCCGGTCCACCCGAACGAAGGAAAACGGCACCCCGCGCTGCTTCGGACGCTGCAACGTGGACAGCCGGTGGCACACGGTCTCGAAGCCGACGCCGAAGTGGTCGCACAGCCGCTCGATGTCGTAGCGGAACCGCTCGGCCGTGGCCAGGAACGGTCCATAGGGGAGGATCAGCGCCCCGGCAAAGTAGTTCGCCAGGCCGACGCGGGCCAGCGAGCGCGCGGCCGGGCCGGAGAACGCCCACGAGTCGGCCAGCTCGGTGATCAGGTCGTCGTACTCGAGCAGCGCGATCTGCGAAGCCATGCGAAACGCCTGCTGCCCGACGCGCAGGCTCGGCGCCAGCCGCAGCACCCGCGTCACCGGCTCGTAGCGGTGCTGCTGACCGGCGGATTCGTCGATCCCGTCGCTGGTCACCTCGACGCCGTAACGCTGCCAAAGCCGTTCCTTCAGGGCGCCGAGCACCTGGCCGCGCTGCAGCGGGATGTCGGCCGCCATCTTCTCGGCGCGTTCGTCCAGCTCGGCGACGTAGTTCTCGCGCTCGTAGAAGAAGTCCCGCACCTCCTCGTGCGGCAACGGCGCCGCCGCGCTGCCGTGCAGGCCCAGGCCGTTTTCCGTGGTCAGCGCGGCGGTGCTTTCGACGGCGTTGCGGTAGCGGCGGTGCAGCTTGACCAGCGCCTGCGCGAGGGCCGGCAGGTTCGTGGCCAGCTCGTTGAGCTCGCTCATCGTGACGTCCACGCCGAGAACCTCGTCGAGCAGGGCTTCCTTGACGTCGGCGACCAGCCGGGACGTGTCGTTGTTCGCGAAGAACTCGGTGTCCACCCCGAACGCCTGCGTGATCCGCAGCAGCACCGGGACCGTCAGCGGACGCGAATTGTGCTCGATCTGGTTGAGGTAGCTGGGTGAGATCTCCAGCACACGAGCGAGGTCGGCCTGGCTCATCGACCGGCTTTCGCGCAAGTGGCGCAACCTCGCTCCGGCGAAAGTCTTCTCCATTCGAGCCCACCTCTCCGGAAGGTTTCCGGTCCTGAACGGTTACGTGAACGGTCAAGAACGCGGATTTTCGTGGTGATTGCGAAACGGCAATTCGCAACCTTCGCAAGGAGCCTACGTACCCTTCGCATAAATTGGCAACTTGGACAACTGGACCCGGTTTTCCCAGCCATGCGAGGGTCAGGCCAGGCAAGGCGAGCAATCGCAAACTTCGCAACACCGGGAGTACCGATGACGGAACAGGCCAAGCAGGCGGCCGCGGAGCTGGCGGCGCAGTGGGCGAACGACCCGCGCTGGGCGGGCGTGCAGCGCTCCTACTCGGCCGAAGACGTGATCAAGCTGCGCGGCAGCGTGGTCGAGGAGCACACCCTGGCCCGCCGCGGCGCGGAGAAGCTGTGGAACCTCCTCCACACCGAGGACTACATCCACGCGCTGGGCGCTTTGACCGGTAACCAGGCCGTCCAGCAGGTCCGTGCGGGCCTGCAGGCCATCTACCTGTCGGGCTGGCAGGTCGCGGCCGACGCCAACCTGTCCGGCCAGACCTACCCGGACCAGAGCCTCTACCCGGCCAACTCCGTGCCGGCCGTGGTCCGCCGCATCAACAACGCGCTGGGCCGAGCCGACCAGATCAACTGGGCCGAGGGCAACACGGACATCGACTGGTACGCCCCGATCGTCGCCGACGCGGAGGCCGGCTTCGGTGGCCCGCTCAACGCGTTCGAGCTGATGAAGGGCATGATCGCGGCCGGTGCCGCGGGTGTGCACTGGGAAGACCAGCTGGCGTCCGAGAAGAAGTGTGGTCACCTCGGCGGCAAGGTCCTCATCCCGACCAAGCAGCACGAGCGCACGCTGAACGCCGCCCGCCTCGCCGCGGACGTGCTGAACGTGCCGTCGCTGATCGTCGCCCGCACCGACGCGCAGGCCGCGACGCTGCTGACCAGCGACGTCGACGAGCGTGACCAGCAGTTCCTCACCGGCGGCCGCACCGCCGAGGGCTTCTACGAGGTCACCAACGGCATCCAGCCGTGCATCGAGCGCGGCCTGGCCTACGCCCAGTACGCCGACCTGCTCTGGATGGAGACGTCCGAGCCCGACCTCGAGGTCGCGCGCAAGTACGCCGAGGCCATCAAGGCGAAGTTCCCGGACCAGATGCTGGCCTACAACTGCTCGCCGTCGTTCAACTGGAAGAAGCACCTGGACGACGCGACGATCGCGAAGTTCCAGCGCGAGCTCGGCCACATGGGCTACAAGTTCCAGTTCATCACGCTGGCCGGCTTCCACGCGCTGAACTACTCGATGTTCGACCTGGCGCACGGCTACGCCCGCGAGGGCATGACCGCCTACGTCGACCTGCAGGAGCGCGAGTTCGCTTCGGAGAGCCGCGGCTACACCGCCACCAAGCACCAGCGCGAGGTCGGCACCGGCTACTTCGACAACGTCGCGACGGCGCTGAACCCGGAGAGCTCGACCACCGCGCTCAAGGGCTCCACCGAAGAAGCCCAGTTCCACTGATCCCGGCCGCGGCCTGACGACGTCGCCCCCCTCGTCGTCGTCAGGCCGCGTCCCTCCCCTTCTTTCCTTCCCTGCACAGCTCTGCTCGCGGAGGCACCCCATGGTTGATCGGCTGAACTACCGCATCGAGGTCACCGGCGAGGTCGACGGCCGGTTCGCGGAGATCCTGACCCCGGCGGCCCTCGACTTCCTGGCCAAGCTGGACAACACGTTCGCCGGCCGCCGTCGCGAGCTGCTCGACGCCCGTCGCGTGCGGCGGGAGGAACTGCAGTCCGGCGAGAAGCCGCTCGGCTTCCTGCCGGAGACGCGCCGGGTGCGCGAGGACCGCTCGTGGCAGGTCGCCCCGACCGCGCCGGGCCTGGAGGACCGCCGCGTCGAGATCACCGGCCCGACCGACCGCAAGATGACGGTCAACGCGCTGAACTCCGGGGCGAAGGTGTGGCTGGCCGACTTCGAGGACGCGACGTCGCCGACGTGGCACAACGTCATCGACGGCCAGATCAACCTCTTCGACGCGATCCGCCGCAACATCGACTTCACCACGGACGCGGGCAAGCACTACACGATCGGCGACGACCCGGCGACGATCGTCGCGCGTCCCCGCGGCTGGCACCTGGTGGAGAAGCACATCCGCATCGACGGCCGTCCGGTCTCGGCGAGCCTGGTCGACTTCGGGCTGTTCTTCTTCCACAACGCGCGCCAGCTCGTCGCGCGTGGCGTCGGCCCGTACTTCTACCTGCCGAAGCTCGAGAACCACCTCGAAGCGCGGCTGTGGAACGACGTCTTCCTGCTTGCCCAGCGCGAGCTCGGCATCCCGCGCGGCACGATCCGCGCCACCGTGCTGATCGAGACGATCACCGCCGCGTTCGAGATGGACGAGATCCTCTACGAGCTGCGCGAGCACGCGGCGGGCCTCAACGCCGGCCGCTGGGACTACATCTTCAGCATGATCAAGAACTTCGCCGCGCACGGCGCCGACTTCGTGCTGCCGGACCGCGCGCAGGTCACGATGACCGTGCCGTTCATGCGCGCCTACACCGAGCTGTTGGTGAGCACCTGCCACCAGCGCGGCGCGCACGCCATCGGCGGCATGGCCGCGTTCATCCCGAGCAAGGACCCGGAGATCAACGCGACCGCGGCCGAGAAGGTCCGCGCCGACAAGGAACGCGAGGCCAACGACGGTTTCGACGGCTCCTGGGTCGCGCACCCGGGCCTGGTGCCGATCTGCCGCGAGGTCTTCGACGGCGTGCTCGGCGGCTGGCCCAACCAGCTCGGCAAGCTGCGCGAGGACGTCCACGTCACCGCCGAGGATCTGCTCGACGTGGCCAGCGCCGGCGGTGAGGTCACCGAAGCGGGCGTGCGCGCGAACATCAATGTCGCGCTGCGCTACGTCGACGCGTGGCTGCGCGGCACCGGGGCGGCGGCGATCCACAACCTGATGGAGGACGCGGCCACGGCGGAGATCGCGCGCTGCCAGGTCTGGCAGTGGATCCGCAACGGCACGAAGCTCGAGGACGGCACGGCGCTGACCCGCGAGCTGGCGGTCGAATTCCTGGACGACGAACTCGCGTCGGTGCGCGCGGAGCTGGGCACCGGCAACCGCCTCGACGACGCGTACGCGATCTTCACCGAGACCGCGCTGGGCGAGAAGCTGCCGAGCTTCCTCACCACGGGTGCCTACGCGCGGTACCTCACGGACGCCCGGTAGCAGGGCTCCGAGGACCTCTACCTGACGAGGGGTCCTCGGACACCACACTGGTTGGGATGGTGTGGTCACGAACCGGTCCGGCGACGGTGGCTCCCCGTCGCCGGACCGGTTTTTCGCGTTCCGGGCAACCTCCTCGTCGACCGGCCCCGTTGAAGCGGGTGTGGGGGCGACGAGGAGGAACGCGTGAAACGCTCGGAAGAGGCGGGGTTCCGCGACTACGTCACGGCCAGGATGGACGTCCTGCGCCGGACGGGCTTTCTGCTGTGCCGGGACTGGCATCTCGCCGACGACCTGGTGTCGATCACCATCGGCAAGCTGTACCGGCACTGGCCGCGAGTGCGGCTGATGGACCACGTCGACGCCTACGTGCGCCGGGTCCTGGTGCGGACGTGGCTCGACGAGAAGTCCCGGGCGTGGCGGCGGGAAGAACCGGCGGAGACGCTGCCGGAACCGGCCGTGCTGCCCGGCGACGACGTCATCGAACGGCTCGGGCTGCTCGAACTGCTCGACGCGCTGCCGCCGCGGCGCCGGGCCGCCGTCGTGCTGCGCTACTACTGCGACCTCTCCGTCGAGGAGACCGCCGAGATCCTCGAGTGTTCGCCCGGAACCGTGAAGAGCCAGACCGCGCGCGGGCTCGACTCGCTGCGCGCGCTCGTGGCCGCGAGCCAGAGCTGAAGGAGGGGCCATGAGCAGGGAACAGTTCGACGCCGCGATCGGTGCGGTGCCGCCGTCCACAGTGGACTTCGAAGCGGTGCTGGACCGCGAACGCCGTCGCGCACGGGTGCGGCGGGTGGCGGTCCCGTGGACGGCCGCGGGGGCGGGCGTGGCGGCGGTGGCCGTCGGCGCGGCTTTCGTGCTCGCGCCCGGTGATCCGGCCGGGACTCTGGTGCCGGCCGGCACGCCTTCGGCGCCGGCGTCCCCGGATCCGTGCGCGGTCAGTCCGTACCCGCCGCAGACCGGCGCGCCGATCCCGGAAAAGACGGACGTCGCGACGCACCGGCTGACCGGTGTGCTGACCGCCGCCGTCCAGCAGCGGGTCGCCCGCGGGACGAAACTGCAACCGCACGCCGATGGCGAGTATCCGAAGGGGACGCAGCACGGGCCGCTGACCTTCAACCACGTGTTTTCCGCGCAGGTGCGGCACGAGAGCTCGTGCAGCGGCGGCGAGGACTACTTCCTGGCCGCGGCGACGACGGTCGACGGGCCGCGCAAGGGCAACGTCTGGGCGATCGTCACCCGGCTCGGCGGCAACGCCACGCCGGCCACGGAGTGCGGTAAGCCGCCCGAGAACATGCAGCAATCGTGCGAGCGGAAGGCCGGGCCGCACGGCGAGACGGTCGTCGAGGAAACACTCAAGTCCCCGGGACAGGCGACGGTCAACCGGACGAACGTCACCAAACCCGACGGCACTGGCGTCATGGTGGAGGCGCAGAACGTCGCCGACGACGCCAAGAAGCCGCACCCGAGCGGGCCGGACATGCCGTCGCCGCCGCTGAGCCTTGCCCAGCTGACCGACATCGCGCTCGACCCCGGGCTGACGCTCTACCCGTGAGCGGCTAGGAGGACCTTCGCGGCTTCGCGCGCCGTGCTCGCTTCGCCCGCGTTGCCGGTGATCGCGGCGAGCACGGTCGCGCCTTCGACGAGCGAAAACAGCCGGTCGGCGATGCTTTCGTCGCCTACGAGACCACGCAGGTAGGCCCGTACCCGGTCCTTGTGCTCACGGATCGCGGCCGCGACGCCCGGCGCCGGCTCGCCGAACTCGCCGAAGGAGTTGGTGAACGCGCAGCCGCGGAAGCCAGGCTCGGAAAACCAGTTCCGCAGCCAGTCGAACACGGCCAGCGGGTCGTCACCGCGGGCGTGGACGAATTCGCGCAACGACCTCCGCCAGCGCTCGTCGCGGCGTCGGAGGTAGGCCTCGACCAGGTCGTTCTTCGCCGGAAACGTCTGGTAGAGCCGCTTGAGCGAGACGCCCGAGCGCGCGCGGACGGCGTCCATCCCGACCGCCTGGACGCCGTGGGCGTAGAAGAGCTCCTCGGCGGCTTCCAGTAGCCGGTCGGTTGCCTCCGTGGGAGTCATGTCAGCTGCCTCTGGTGCGGAGAATGGGCGTTCTCTAGACTACCGGAGAACGCACGTTCTCCACGTCTCGAAGGAGTGCTCATGACCCCGCGTCCGCCGTTCCCGCCGTTCGACGAGGACACCGCCCGCCAGAAGGTCCAGGCCGCCGAGGACGCGTGGAACACCCGCGACCCGGAACGGGTCTCGCTGGCGTACACGGAGGATTCGGTGTGGCGCAATCGCGACCAGCACGTCGTCGGACGCGCGGAGATCGTCAGGTTCCTGACGGCGAAGTGGGAGCGCGAGCTGGACTACGCGTTGCGCAAGGAGCTGTGGGGCTTCCGCGGCAACCGCATCGGCGTCCGGTTCCAGTACGAGTCCCGCACTGCCGGCGGTCAGTGGTTCCGCAGCTACGGCAACGAACTGTGGGAGTTCAGCGACGAAGGCCTGATGCGCCGGCGGGAGGCGAGCATCAACGACGTGCCGATCGAGGCATCGGAACGCCGGATCTTCGGCCCGCGCCCGGAGTCCGAGCACGGCGTCCTGCTGCCGATCTTCTAAGCGGCCGAGCCGTCGCCGGTCCGGGGTGCACCGTGCGGGACGACCTTCACCTGCCCGGGCCGGGACTTCGCCGCCAAGACCGTAAAGCGCACGGTGACGGGCTTTCCCGCGCAGCGGAAGGAAACCGGGTAGGTGCCGGGCGCGACGGCGGCGACGACGCTTTCGCCGAACAACGCCCACGGCTGGTGTCCTTCGGTGTTGGGGGCCGGGGGTGTCGTGATGCGTAGCGCCTTGGTCGTGACAGGGGCTGCCTCACCATCGCACGCGACGGTGAGGGAGACCTTCTCGCCGGGATGTCCGCTGTAGACGGACAACTTCAGCCAGGTGGGCAGTGGTGGTGGTGACGTGGTCTGCGCGGCGGCCGCCGGTGTGAGCACGAGCAGGCACGCGGCGGTGAGGGAGAGGATCTTCATGGTGACCTCACGGAGTTCGATGCGTGTAACCAAGGCGTTTGCGCAGGCCAGGGGGTTGCCGGTCGAGATCCGACTGTGACGCTCGAATCCGCCCTGAGCGGAAGGAGGACCGGCCGGGGGCGACCTCGGACAGGCTCAGGGCCATGACGGGATCGGCGTTCGGCGGCGAAGTGAGCGAGTTCTACCAGCGGTTCCGCCGCGGCTACCCAGCCGCGGTGGGGGATGCCCTGACGGCGGCGTTCACGCTGACGCGCGACGACGTCGTGCTCGACCTCGGCTGCGGCACCGGCCAGCTCACCCGCGTCCTGGCTCCCCGGGTGGGCGCGGTGCTGGGCATGGACCCGGAACCGACGATGCTCGACCAGGCCCGCAAGGCGGGTTCGCCACCCAACGTGAGCTGGCTCCTGGGTGCGGACTCCGACGTCGGCGCGCTGACACCGGCCCTCGGCCCGCGCCGGCTGGGCGCGGTGACGGTGGCGCAGGCGTTGCACTGGATGGACCACGCGACGCTGTTCGCGGCGGCGCACCCGCTGCTGCGTCCGCGCGGCGGTGTCGCCGTGGTGACCAACGGCGAGCCGCTGTGGCTGCAGGACACGGCCTGGTCGGCGGCGCTGCGCGAGGTGGTCTCGTCGTATCTGGGGACACCGTTGCACCGGACGTGCGGCACGGACGAGACGAGCCAGTCGCGCTACGCGGACGCCCTCTCGTCGGCGGGGTACTCGGTCGATTCCCTGGTCGTCTCGTACGACGCGCCGCTGAGTGTCGAGGAGATCGTCGGTGGCGTGTTTTCGGCCATGAGCCCGGCGCAGCTGCCGGCGGTCGAGGCGCGGGCGGCGTTCACCGAGCGCGTCCGGGAGGCGTTGTCGCCGTTCGGACCACTGCGTGAGCAGGTCCGGGTGCGCGTGCTGACCGGGATCCGCTGACCGGACCTTGGCCGGCCCCCGACCGGTCACGCAAGGCGAATGGGTAGCGGCCCCTGGTGTTCCGCTTATTGTTTCCGCGGGAACCGGCGCGGATGCTCGCTGCGAGGCGCGTCCTTGCGCCGGTCGTCCCGAGGAGTCCCCATGACCAGCAGGTTGAGAGCTGTCGTCGCCGCCGTCTTCGTCGTGTTTTCGTTCTCGTTCGGTGCCGTGGTGGTCGTGACCGCGCCCGCCTCGGCGCACTCCGACTGCTTCCGGCCCTGCCGCTTCTGAGCGGGCCGCTACCTACAGTTCGGCTTCCGAGCTGCGGCTTTCGGTCGATGCTCGGTAGGCCACGGCGTCGCTTCGCCCGGGTTTGGTCGCCATCGCGACGGTTACCTACAGTTCCGGCAGCCCGGCCGCGACCGGCTCGAACGCGTTGCCGGTGGCGATCTTCGGCCGCGGCAGCTCGACGGGTTCGCCCGGCTTGGTCCGCTTGTAAACCGCGGCGGTCGCCTCGGCGATCCGGCCCCAGTCGAAGTCCGCGGCCAACCGCGACTGCGCGGCCTTCGCCCGTTTCGCGGCGGCCGGCGCGTCGTCGAGCACGGCCGTCACCGCGTTGGCCAGTTCCGCGACATCGCCGGGGCTGAACGCCAGCCCGGTCTCGCCGTGCACCACGACCTCGCCGAGACCGCCGGCCGTCGACGCCACCAGCGGCGCCTTCGCGGCCGCTGCCTCCAGCGCGACGATCCCGAACGGCTCGTACCGGCTGGGCAGCACCACGGCATCGGCTGCGGCCAGCGCCGCCCGCAGGTCGCGGTCGGAAAGGTGCCCGACGAAGTCGACGGCGCGCCGCACCCGCAGCTTGCGCGACTGCTCGACCAGCTCGTCGAAGTGTCGTCCTTTTCCGGCGACGACCACCCGCGTGCCGGGGTGGCGGCGCCGGATGCGGGGGAGCGCGGCCAGCAGGTCCTGCACGCCCTTCTCCCACTCGAGTCGTCCGAAGTAGAGCAACAGCGGCGCCCCGGCCGGGCTGTAGACCTCGCGGGCGTGGGCGATCTCCTTCGCCGGCACCTGCCAGCCGCGTTCCTCGATGCCGTTGTGGATCACCGTGACGTCGTCGGCCTCGACCTCGAAGAGGTGCGCGACCTCGCGGCGCATGGCCTGCGAGCAGGTGATGAGCGCGTCGGCGCGGTTCGCCAGCCACCACTCGACCGAGTGAACTTGCTGGTTCAGCGGGTGCGACAGCCAGCCGGAGTGCCGACCGGCCTCGGTCGCGTGGATCGTGCCGACGAGCGGCACCCGCGCGGCCTCGGCGATCGCGATGGCCGGATGGGCGACCAGCCAGTCGTGCGCGTGCACGACGTCCGGCTGCCAGCCGCGCAGCAGGTCCTGCGCCGCGCGGATCATGGCGTGCCCCATGGCCAGCGTCCAGGCGACGAGGTCGCGTTCGAACGTCACGTGCATGGGGTCTTCGGCGACCCGGATGATCCGCACGCCCTCGACGACCCGGTCGGTGCGCGGATGCGTCCCGGCGTCGGTGCCCGCCGCGTGCCGGCAGAGGACGACGACCTCGTGACCCTGCCGGGCTAGGTGGCAGGCGAGCGCGTGCACGTGCCGGGCCAGGCCGCCGATGGCCACTGGCGGGTACTCCCAGGACAGCATCAGCACACGCATGCGCAGAGGTTACTCGCGAGTCGGGACGGTCCGGCGGCGCCCGTGCCAGCCGACCGGCCAGATCGTTCGCGGAATGTGGTCCGACTCACTGGCGAGCCCGGCGATCTCTGCCACCATCGGCCGGGATGACTTCACCAGAGGACACCGGCTGGCGCCGGCTCGACCCGCCCCTGTCCACCCCGTGGACCGGCGAGGCCGGCCCGGACAACGCCCTGCCCGAGTACCCGCGGCCACAGCTGACCCGGCCGCGCTGGCTGAACCTCAACGGCGTCTGGGAGTACGCGGGCTGGCCGTCGTCGCCGGAGGAACCACGGCCGTCCGGCTACGCCGAGCGGATCCTGGTCCCGTTCCCGCCGGAGTCGGCGTTGTCCGGAATCGGCCGACGCGACGAGGTCCTCTGGTACCGGCGCCTGATCGAGATCCCGGCTGAGTGGTCTGGCCGGCGGGTCCTGCTCCACTTCGGCGCGGTCGATCAGACGGCGAAGGTGTGGGTCAACAACCAGCTCGTCGCGACGCATGAGGGCGGCTACACGGCGTTCAGCGCGGACATCACCGACGTCCTGCGGGCGTCGGGCCCGCAGGAGCTGACCGTGCGGGCCGAGGACCGCACCGACATCGAGCCCTACCCAGTGGGCAAGCAGCGCAACGCACCCGGCGGGATCTGCTACACGGCGTCGTCCGGAATCTGGCAGACGGTCTGGCTCGAGCCGGTGCCCGAGACCCGCGTCGAACGCCTCGACCTGACCCCGGACCTCACCGGCGTGACGGTGTCTCCGCAGGTCACCGGCGGTGCCGAGGTCGTGGTCGTCGTTTCGGACACGGACGGCGAAGTCGCCCGCGGCTCGGGCGCGGCCGGGACGTCGGTGCGCGTGGACGTTCCCGAACCACGCCTCTGGACGCCCGACGATCCGCACCTGTACAAATTGCGTGTCCGGCTGCTCGACCGGCATGGCGCGGTTCTGGACGAAGTCGGCAGCTACGCCGGTCTCCGGACGGTGAGCCTGCTCCCGGGCACCGAAGGCCGCCCGCGGATCGCGCTCAACGGCCGGCCCGCGTTCCTACACGGTCCGCTCGACCAGGGCTACTGGCCGGACGGCATCTCGACCGCGCCCACCGACGACGCCCTGCGCTTCGACCTCGAGAAGACGAAGGAGCTGGGCTTCAACTTCGTCCGCAAACACGTCAAGGTCGAGCCGGCACGCTGGTACTTCTGGGCCGACACGCTGGGCCTGGTCGTCTGGCAGGACATGCCGTCGCTGACGGTGTCGTTCGACGGCCCGCCCGGCATCGCGCCGGACCCGGTCCCGCGGGCCCGCGAGCGGTTCGAAGCCGAATTGATCGAAATGATCATTCAACTCCGAGCGGTCCCGTCGATCGTCGGCTGGGTGCCGTTCAACGAGGGCTGGGGCGAGTTCGACACCGCCCGTGTCGCGGAACTGGTCAAGGCCCTCGACCCGACCCGGCTGGTGATCGCGAACAGCGGGGTCAACTGCTGCTTTTCCCGCCCGGACACGGGCGCGGGTGACGTCTACGACGACCACACGTACGTGGGCCCAGGCGAGCCGACAGTCACCGATGGCCGGGCGATCGTCGACGGCGAGTACGGCGGCCTCGGTCTCGTCTTGGACGACCACCGCTGGCCGGGCCCGCCGAACGCGTACGAGATGACGACGACCCGGGCGCGGCTGACCGAGCGCTACGCGGAGGTGAGTGCCGTGCTGGAGCGTGTGGTCGTCGAGCGAGGCTTGTCCGGCGCGATCTACACCCAGACGACCGATGTCGAGAACGAGGTCAACGGCCTGCTGACGTACGACCGTCGCGTGGTCAAGGTCGACCCGTCGGTGGTCGCGAAGTGCGTGCGAGCGGTGATCGACGCCGGCTCGGCCTGAGCGGCCTCCCCGGCAGCTGTTCGCACCGGCGTCTCGCCCCGACCGGCTCGTGGTCAGCTTTCGGCGACGGCCTTGACCAGGCGATCCCGCCCGTGGTCGAGCGCCGACAACAACGCGCCGCGCAGGGCTGCGGAGTCCGTCACCGTGCCGGCCTCCACCTGAACCGGTCCCGGCGCTGCCGCGCGAACCGTTCGCCGGATTTCGGCCACGAGATCCGGCCGGCTCCCCGCCGGGCCGCCGAGCAGCACCAGGTCCGGATCGACGATCGTGCAGATCGCGGCGACGGCCCGGCCGAGCGTCACGCCGAGCAGCCGTAGTCGTTCGGCGGCCACGGTGTCGGCGGCGGCCTGGTCGAGCGTGGTCGAGATCGCGTCGATGTCCAGCGAAGGCGCGTCGGACCTGCCGAAACCCTGGTCGGCGAGAGCCGACGCGAGCGTGGATCCCGAACTGTCCAGGTAGCCGATCTCGCCCGCCAGCCCGTGAGCCCCGCGCACGAGCTGGTCGCCGACGTAAAGGCTGACGCCGAGCCCGGCGCCGATGTAGACGTAAGCGAAGCTCTTCGCCTCCCGGGCGGCGCCCTCTCGTCGTTCGGCGAGCGCGGAGAAGTTGACGTCGTTGTCGAGCAGAACGTCCCGTCCGATCTCGTCGGCCCGGAGCGTCCCCTCGGGAAAAGGTGACCCCGGCAGCGCGACGACCTCTTGCGTGACCGGGTCGACCGGGTTGGCCACCGAGATCGCGATCGCCCGCACCGGACCTGAGCCAGCTTCGGCCGCCGTGGCGACGGCGTTCCGGACGGCGGTCGTCACCGGCCGGTTGCCGGGCGGGCGCCGCTCGGTCGCCAGGACCGTCCCGATCAGGTCGGTGGTGATCGTGCGGACGCCCTGCTGGTTGACCTCCACGGCGACCACACGGCCGGCGTCGGCGGCCAGTTCGTAGAAGGTGGCGATCCGGCCGCGGCGGCCGGTCTGGTCGGTGCCGGTGGCCCGCAGCGCGCCCGCCGTCTCCAGCCGCCGGACCGACTCGGAGATCGTCGGCTTCGAGATCCCGGTGGTCGCGGCGAGCTCCGCACGGGTGGTCCGGCCGTGGACGAATACGTGGTCGAGGACTGCGCGGTCGGTCATGGCCCGCAGCATCGCCAGGCGCGGAAGCGGCCGGTCGGGGTCGGACATCGCACCTCTTGTGGCGGGAGACGGACAGGGGTTACCGTAGCCGGGACATTCTAGTAAGGAGTCCTAACCAAAGATCGTGAGGACACCGATGACGACCTCAGAGCTGCCCGCGAACATGTCCGAGGCCATCTCGCGGACCAAGCACGAGCTGCGCGCCCGGATCGGCGACGTCGCCGGCGTATTCGCCGAGGTCCGTGACGGGCTGCGGCGGGAGGTCGACGCCGTCGCCGCCGACCCGGACGCCTTCCCCGTCGTCCGATTCCGCGACATCGCCGACGGGACCGTGTCGCAGCGGACGCTCGACGCGGTCCGACGCCGTGGCTGCGCCGTCGTCAAGGGCACCTTCGCGCGCGAAGCGGCCGAAGCCTGGGACGCCGAACTGGCCGCGTACCTGGCCGACAACGACTTCGCCGGGACGTACCAGGGTCCTGCCGACGACGTCTTCGCCGGCCTCGCGTCGAGCCAGCCGCAGATCTACCCGGTCTATTGGTCGAAGCCGCAGATCGAGGCTCGGCAGCACGAGCACATGGTCGCCGTCCGGCGGTTCCTCAACTCCTTCTGGCGGCACGAGTCCGAGGGCCGCGTCTGGTTCGACCCCGATCGCGACACGGCCTACCCCGACCGCATCCGCCGCCGCCCGCCCGGCTCGGCGTCACTCGGCCTGTCCGCCCACACCGACTCCGGCTCGGTCGAACGCTGGCTGCTGCCCGCCTACCAACAGGTGTTCCGCCACGTCTTCGCCGGAAACTGGCGGGAGTACGACCCGTGGGACGGCGCCTACCGCACCGAAGTCGACGAATACCCGTCGACCGTCATGTGCTCGGCCTTCCGCACCTTCCAGGGCTGGACGGCGTTGTCGGAAATGCACCAGGGTGACGGCGTCCTGCACGTGGTGCCGATCCCGTCGGCGATCACGTACGTGCTGCTCCGCGCGCTGCAGGACGACATCCCCGAGGACGATCTCTGTGGCGCCGCCAACGGCCAGGCCCTGCCGGTGAGCGACAAGTACCACGACGACCTGCTGCCCGCGTTGACCTCCATCCCGGACGTCGAACCGGGTGACACGGTCTGGTGGCACGGCGACGTCATCCATTCCGTCGCCGACGGCTCCAATCCGGATCGCTGGGGAAACGTCATGTACATCCCGGCGAGCCCGCATTGCGCGAAGAATGCCGCCTACGCCGAAAAATGCGGTCGCGCATTCCTGGTCGGCGCGAGCCCGGGCGATTTCGCACCCGAAGACTACGAAGTGAACTGGGCCGGCCGCGCCACGATCGGCGACCTCAACGCGGTCGGGCGCGAACAGCTCGGTCTCTGACCGGCGCCACGCCGGGGCGGCCGCACTCCGCCCCGGCGTGGCCGGGAGCTACAGGTGCAGCCAGAGCCCGAGGTGCAGACCCAGGAGATGGATGTGCCCGTGGTGATGGTGGTGGCCGACGCACAGCACGCAGTGGCGAGCCTGGTCCGCCGCGTCGGACGACGGCGCGGCCGACGCGGTGCCCGCCGCGGGGCCGGCCAGCAGCAGCCCGAGTGCCACGGGGAACGCGGCCAGCGCGGCCCGTCGCCTGGAGGTAGTCATCCCATGATCCCTTCTCCGCACATCGGCGCCGGAGTGGCGTCGTGAAAAGTATTCGGTGCGAAGCGGGGGAAATGGCAGGCTGATCACCCGGGATCCGCCCGACCGGATCATGGGAATCATTTTCGGTACCGTTTCGGTGGTACCCGGATGGCCGCAGAAACCCGTCGATCCGGTGAACTCCGGGAAAGGCGGGGGACACGACGTCCCCCGCCCCGTGTCACGCCGGGAGCGCGGCCTCGATGGCCTTGACGACCGCGTCGTCCTCCGGCTCGGTCCGCGGCCGGAACCGCGCGAGGACCTCGCCGTCGACGCTGACGAGGAACTTCTCGAAGTTCCACTGGACGTCGCCGGAGGCGCCTTCGGCGTCGGCGGTCTTGGTCAGCTCCGCGTACAACGGGTGCCGGCCCTCGCCGTTGACGTCGATCTTCTCGAACAGCGGGAAGGTCACGCCGTAGGTCGTCGAGCAGAACGTCTGGATCTCGTCGGCGCTGCCCGGCTCCTGTCCCGCGAACTGGTTGCACGGAAAACCGACGACGGAGAAACCCTGGCCGCCGAAGCGCTCCTGCAGCCGTTCGAGGCCGGAGTACTGCGGGGTCAGGCCGCACTTCGACGCGACGTTGACCACGAGCAGCGCTTTGCCCGCGAGCGAGCCCAGTGAGCTGTCCTGCCCGTCGAGGGTCTTGACCGGAATTTCCTGGATGCCCATGAGTCCCTTTCAGTCGTGCTTCAGTGCCCGGGCGTCGAGGTGCCCGAACGGTCCGTCGGCGGCGCGATAGGTCGCCGCCAGTTCTTCGGCTCGTGTGCGGTCGCCGCGTCGCAGCAGTTCGGCCAAGGCGTCGAAGCGCTCGGTGTGCACCGCCGCGCGGCGCCGCGCGTAGTCCGCTGCGGAGTCCTTGGTGACCATGAACGCCCAGTCGCTCTCCAGAGCCAGCATCGCTTCGGCCACGGCCTGGTCGGCGACGGTGTCCCGGGCCGTGGTCGGCAAACCGGCAACGAGCGAAAGGAGCCGCTCCTGCAACGCCGTGTTGGCGGCGACCATGTCCTTGACCTGCTCGCCGTCCCAGACACGCCAGTCCTTGCCCGACCCCCACGACGACGCGGGCAGCTCGATCGGCTCGCCGACGAGCCCGGCGTCGAGCGCGCCTTTCAGCGTTGTCACGCGGACGCCCGCCTCGGGCAGCGCGCGCAACACGCCCTCCAGCCAAGCCGGTCCTTCGTGCCACCAGTGCCCGAACAGCTCCGTGTCGTAAGCGGCGACCACGAGCGCTTCACGCCCGTGTTGCTTCTTCAGCGAACGCAGCCGCGTGACCACGGTGTCGACGAAGTCCTTGACGTGCAGTCCCAGCACGTCCGCGGCCAGCGACGGGTCGTACGGCGCCTTGTCCGGCGGTTCGACCGTCTTCCCGGTGACGCGCGACGCCTTGAGCCCGACCTCGTGCGCCCAGGTGTGGAAGTCGCGGTAGGCGGCGTGGCCGGGGTAGCCGGCCTTCGGCGACCACACGCGGTAGGTGACCTCGAGGTCTCGTCCGAACGCGACCACGTCGCTGTCGCCGACCGGTCGCGCCGCCCAGGTGTCGCCGCGCAGCGACGGCCCGTCGACCATGAACCGCCGCACGCCGGCGGCCGCGTAGTCCTTTTCCATACCAGGCGCGTAGCCGCACTCCGGCGCCCAAATCCCCTCGGGCCGCGACCCGACCCGCAACGCCGTGTCGGCCAGGCCGGCGTTCAACGCGAACTCGCGCACCCGCGGGTCGAGCAGCGGCTGGAACGGGTGGGCCAGCGGGCCGCCGAGCAGCTCGATCGTCGAGTTGTCGACCAAGGAACGAAGGATCGGGGAAAAGCCGTGACGCCAGCGGGTGCCCAGTTCTTCGGCCGCGCGGACCGCGGTCCGGTGTTCGGCCGCGGCGAGTTCGCGCAGCGTCGGGTCGCCCCGCCACAGCGTCGACGCGTGCTGGGCGCGCAGCTGCCAGTGGCCGAGCCAGTCGTGGAACGCGCGGATGCTGTACGGGTCGTCGAGCTGCGCGGCGAGCACCGGCGTGACGCCCAGCGTCAGCACGTCCCGGCGGCCCTCGGCGGCGAGCCGCTCCAGCAACTCGACCATCGGCAGGTACGAGTGCGCCCACGCCTGGTAGAGCCATTCCTCGCCGACCGGCCAGCTCCCGTGGTGCGGCAGCCACGGCAGGTGGCTGTGCACGACGAGGCAAAAGGTGCCTTCGTTCACCGGCGCACCGCCACGGCGACCAGGTCGAGGCTCGCGTCGAGGTCGTCACCGTGGATGTCGAACCCGGTCGCCTCGATCGCGGCCACGTCGGCGAGCAGCGCCTCCGGCCAGACGGCTTGGCCGGGCAGCGAGCCCATGACCACGTCGAGCTGGGCGTCGATGATCGAACCGCCGTACCGCTCGTCGAGCGCGCGGACAGCCTCGCCGTGGTGCAGGCCGTGGAGCGCTTCGACGTCGAAACCGGCCTCGGTGAGGAGTCCGGCCAGCTCGGCCGGCGCCAGCTCACGGGTGTGGAACGGGTTCAGTGGCGTGTCGCTGTCCGGGGTGAAGGTCAGCCGGTTCGGCGTCGTGACCAGCAGTTTGCCGCCCGGCGACAACACTCGCCGGCACTCGGCGAGGAACCCGGCCTGATCCCACAGGTGCTCGATGACCTGGAAATTGGCCACGACGTCGACAGCGCCGTCGCGCACCGGCAGGAACGCCAGGTTCGCCCGCGCGACGGCGACCTCGGGGTAGCGGCGGGCGACGTGCTCGGTGGTCGGCACGTCGTAGTCCAGCGCGAGCACCCGGCGGGCCCTCGTCGCGAGGAGGCTCGCGCCGTAGCCCTCGCCGCAGCCGGCTTCGAGCACCGTCGCGTCCGCGCAGTGGGGGAGCAGGGCGAGGTAGGCGGCCTCGTGGCGGCGGAACCAGTAGTTCTCCTCGGCGATGCCGGGGACGGTCCGTTCGCCGGTCAGGTGCAGCGCCTCGGCCCGGGTGGCTGGGGTGGTCACCTCCGCGACCCTAGCGGGTGTCACGTCCGGCCCGGCCGTCTCGTTCCGTGGTCATGCAACGGACCATCACCCGCGTTCTGCTCGTCCTCTTCGGCCTGATCGAGGTCCCGATCGGACTGTGGCCGCTGATCACACCAACCGGCTTCTACCAGGACTTTCCCGGCTTCCGCACGGGCTGGGTTTCGATGGACGGCCCCTTCAACGAACACCTGCTGCGCGACTTCGGCGGCCTCAACCTGGCGCTCGCGGCGACGCTGATCGGCGCCGCCGTGATCGGCACCACAGCAGTCGCGCGGCTGGCGGCGATCGCCGCCTTGCTCTTCGGCGTGCCGCACTTCTTCTACCACCTCGGGCACGTGTCGCATTTCGAGACGATCGACCAAGTGCTCATCATCGGGTTGACGGGGCTCAGCGCGCTGGTGCCGCTGGTGCTCCTGGCGATTCCCGGCCGCCGGGTCAGTACACCGGTGACACCGTGATGCCGAGCGCGCCCGGGCCGAGGTGCGCGCCGATGACCGTGCTCGCTTCGACGACCATGCTCTCGGCCATCGCCGGGACCCGGCGTTCGATCTGCCGGCCGATCTCGAGTTCGTGGTCGCTCGCGCCGAAGCGGGTCACGGCGATGTCGGCGCGGAAGCCGCCGGACTTCTTGACCGCGAGATCGACCATCTTGGCCAGCGCCCGCCGCGTGCCGGGGACGCGGGCCAGCGGCGCGACCTCGCCGTCCTTGACCGTGAGCAGCGGCTTGATCGAGAACGCGGTGCCCAGCATCGCCTGCGCGGCGCCGATCCGCCCGCCTCGGCGCAGGTACTCCAGCGTGTCGACGTAGATGAACTCGGTGCTGGTGAAGCACCGGCGTTCGGCGGCTTCGATGACCCGGCCGGCGTCTCCGCCCGCCGCGGCCGCGCGGGCCGCCGACACCGCGGCGAAGCCCAGGCTCATCCCGGTGGTGCGGCTGTCCAGGACGTGCACCGGGATGCGCACCTGCTGGGCGGCCTCGCGGGCCGCGCGGACGGTGTCGGACATGCGGCCGGAGATGTGGATGCTGACGATGGCGGTCGCGCCGGAGGCGGCCGCTTCCTGGTAGGTCCAGAAGAACGCCCCCGGATCCGGGGGCGAGGTGGTGATCGTGTGCCCCTCTCTCATGGCGTTGATCACCTCGCCGCGGTCGAAGCGGTTTTCGTCGTCGAAGTGACCACCCAGGTTCAGCTGGATCTGGACGACTCCGATGTCCCAGCGGGAGGCGACGAGGTCGGGCAGGCAGGAGCTCGAGTCGGTGATGACGGCGATGCGCGAGGGCATGGTGGGGGAGGTTAATGCCTGACACCCACTGCGAGTATGCCGTGGTTGGTCCGATCGGACGAACGGCAGTTCGGGTGGGGCAACCGGTCGACTACCGGGACGATGGTCCCATTAGATTGCGCATCCAGGTGAATGGCGTCACCTCGGCGGGTCCTGGCGGCGGAATGGCCCTAATCTACCGGCCAGTAGAGCACTGACCCGTGGTGCGTCCGCGGGCCACAACCGGGAGGTCGAAGAAGACCCATGACCAACATCGTTGTCCTGGTCAAGCAGGTACCGGACACCTACTCGGAGCGAAAGCTCAACGGGTCCGACCACACCCTTGACCGCGAATCCGCCGACGCCGTGCTCGATGAGATCAACGAGAAGGCCGTCGAAGAAGCGCTGAAGATCAAGGAAGCCGGCGAGGGCGAGGTCACCGTGATCTCGGTGGGCCCGGCCCGCGCGACCGACGCCATCCGCAAGGCGCTGTCCATGGGCGCCGACAAGGCCATCCACGTCTCCGACGAGGCGCTGCACGGCTCCGACGCCATCGCCACCGCGAAGGTGCTCGCCGCCGCGATCGCGAAGGTCGAAGGCTACGACCTGATCATCGCCGGCAACGAGTCGTCCGACGGCCGCGGCGGCGCCATCCCGGCGATCCTCGCCGAGCTGCTCGGCCTGCCGCAGGTCACCTACGCGCGTGAGGTCACGGTCGAGGGCACGACCATCAAGGCCGTCCGCGAGACCGAGGACGGCCTGACCCGCCTCGAGGCGAGCCTGCCCGCGGTGGTCAGCGTCGGCGAGAAGATCAACGAGCCGCGCTACCCGTCCTTCAAGGGCATCATGGCCGCGAAGAAGAAGCCGGTCGAGACGTTCACCATCGCCGACCTGGGCATCGACGCGGGCGAGGTCGGCCTCGGCAACGCGTGGTCCACCGTGACCGAATCCTCGCCGAAGCCGCCGCGCACCGCCGGTGAGAAGGTCGAGGACGAGGGCGACGGCGGCACCAAGGTCGCCGAGTACCTGGTCGGCCAGAAGCTCATCTGACAACGGCTCTTCGAGGAGGATCAAAGAACATGGCTGAAGTACTCGTCCTCGTCGACCACGTCGACGGTGAGGTCAAGAAGGTCACGCTCGAGCTGCTGACCGCGGCCCGCGCGCTCGGTGAGCCGTCGGCGGTCGTCGTCGGCCCGACCGGGACCGCCGCCAAGGCGAAGCAGTCGCTGGCTTCCCACGGTGCCGCCAAGGTGTATGTCGCCGAAGGCGACGACGCCGCGAACTACCTGGTCACGCCAAAGGTGGACGTCCTCGCCGCGCTGGCGCAGCAGGCGTCCCCGGCCGCCGTGCTCGTCACCGCCAGCGGTGAGGGCAAGGAGGTCGCCGCCCGCCTGGCCGTGCGCCTGGGCTCCGGCCTGATCTACGACGCCGTGGGCGTCAACGGCGACGGCGTCATCGACCAGTCCATCTTCGGTGGCGCGTTCTCGGTGAAGTCGAAGTCCGCGAAGGGCGCGCCGATCGTCTCGATCCGCCCGGGTGCGGTCGAGGCCGAGCCGGCCGAGGGTGCGGCGGCCGAGGAGACCGTCGAGCTCCCCGCCACCGACGCGGCGAAGTCGACCAAGATCACCGGCGTCGAGCCGGTGACCGGCGGTGACCGTCCGGAGCTGACCGAGGCCTCGATCGTGGTCTCCGGTGGGCGTGGTGTCGGCTCGGCGGAGAAGTTCGACGTCGTCGAGAAGCTGGCCGACTCGCTCGGCGCGGCTGTCGGCGCGTCGCGCGCCGCCGTCGACTCCGGCTACTACCCGGCGCAGTTCCAGGTGGGCCAGACCGGCAAGACCGTGTCGCCGCAGCTGTACATCGCGCTCGGCATCTCCGGCGCGATCCAGCACCGCGCCGGCATGCAGACGTCGAAGACGATCATCGCCGTCAACAAGGACGCGGAGGCGCCGATCTTCGAGATCGCCGACTTCGGCATCGTCGGCGACCTGTTCAACGTCGCGCCGCAGCTGACCGAAGCGGTCGAGAAGCGCAAGGGCTGATCCGACGCTCCAAAGGGCCTTCCGGGACCACCCGGAAGGCCCTTCGCGCGTTTCCGGGACCTGAGAGAAGCCTGAGAACCCGCCATTAACTGAACGTGCACTAATCGGTCATCGGATGGCACTCTCCGCGGTTTCCTCCGCGCGGGTAAACCTTGACCATGACGACGTCACAGCTCCTCGTCAGCACTGATCAGGCGGGTGCCGACCTTCCCGCGGACGCTCCCCGGTACTCCCTTCTCGTCGCTCACGCGAACGAAGAAGTGGTCGCCGCGCAGAAGCTGCGTCACCGCGTTTTCGCCGAGGAGATGGGCGCGCGGCTGCACTCGCCGATCGCCGGTCTCGACGCCGACGAGTTCGACGAGTTCTGCGACCACCTCGTGGTCCGCGACGACAACACGGGCGAGATCGTCGGCACCTATCGGATGCTGCCACCGGACCGCGCCGCGCAGGCCGGGAAGCTCTACGCGGACAGCGAGTTCGACCTGAGCGCGCTCGACGCGCTGCGGCCGTCCCTGGTCGAAACCGGCCGGTCGTGCGTGCACCCTGACCACCGTAGCGGCGCCGTCGTCAGCCTGGTCTGGGCCGGGATCGCCCGCTACATGCTGCTTTCCGGCCACCGCTACCTCGCCGGCTGCGCGTCGGTCCCGCTGGTCGACGGCGGGTCGTTCGCCGCCGGCGTCTGGGACGTCCTGCGCACCAAGCACTACTCGGACGAGGCCACGCGCGTCTCGCCGCTGATCCCGTGGGACGCGTCGGGGATCGAACGCCCCGCCCGCTCGATCCTGCCGCCGCTGATCAAGGGCTACGTCCGGCTCGGCGCCAAGGCCTACGGCCCGCCCGCGCTCGACGCCGACTTCGGCGTCGCGGACTTCTTCGTCGTGCTGGACCTGCACAACGTCGACGAGCGTTACCTGAAGTTCTTCCTCGGGGTCCAGGTATGAGCCACGCCTGGATGCCGTCCTCGTCGTGCGGCGACGGCTGCCTGACCGACGCCGACCCCGTGGTCGCTTTTCCGCGGCGCGTCTTGCGCGTCACCGCGGCGGTCTTCGTCGTTTTTTCGGCGTTGCTGACGGCGCCCCTGCTGCTGGTGTCGTGGGGCCGCGAGCGTCGGGTCCGGCTGATCTTCCGCGGCGTGCTGCGGGCGTTCGGCGTCCGGCTGGACATCCACGGCGGCGAGGACTTCCTGACCGCGCCCGCCGGCCGTGGTGCGCTGGTGGTCAACAACCACATCTCGTGGCTGGACATCGTCGCGATCAACGCCCTGCGTCCGATGCGCGCGCTGGCCAAGAAGGAGATCGCGGGCTGGCCGGTGCTGGGCGGCCTGGTCCGCCGCGGCGGCAGCATCTTCCTCGACCGCGAGCGGCTGACGACACTGCCGGCCACGATGGCGTCCCTGGCCGACGCACTCAGGACGGGCTCGCTGGTGAGCGTGACGCCGGAGGGCACGACCTGGTGCGGACTGGCGTCCGGTCGGTTCACGACGGCGACGTTCCAGGCGGCCATCGACGGCGGCGTCCCGGTCCGCCCGATCGCGCTCAGGTACCGCCTCGCGGACGGCCGCGAGACGAGCCGTCCGGCGTTCATCGGCCCGGAGTCGCTGATCGCGTCCCTGCGCCGGGTCGCGGCGCTGCGCGGGCTGGTGCTCGAGATCCACATCTGCCCGGAGATCGCGCCGGGGCGCGCGGAGAACCGTCGTGAGCTGGCGGCGCTCGCCGAGGCGGCGGTGCATTCGGCGCTGGGGACGGTGCAGATCCCGGCCCAGCAGCGGCGGCGGACTACGCGTCCCCAGCCTGTCCCCCTGGTTTCGCCTCCCGCGAACTGATCCGGGCTCTGTCGCCGCGATCCGGCGACAGGCCCGGATCGGGAGGCGTTCGCGGTCTTGTGAGCGCGGGCCTGTCATCGTGATCCGATGACAGGCCCGTTCAATCGACTCCGAGTTCGCGCCGGTTCGTCTGGACTCACTCGGCTCGCGGTGATCTCGGCTCCGCACTGCCTGGGCGATCTCCAGCCCGGTCCGTTCAGCCGACAGCGAGCGTGAGCTTCCCGCCGGGATGCCCGTTCTCGCTCTCGACCTGGGCAGCGGCTGCCTCGGCGAGGGGGTAGCTCCTGCCCTGGGCGATGCGGAGGCCGTGGTCGGTCACCCAGCCGGCGATCCCGGCCAGGACCTCACGCGACTGGTCGCCTCCGCTCGAGAACGGGATGTCCAGCTCGAACGCGGCACCGTCGGCGATGGTGATGATCCGGTCTTTCGTGCCCCGCAGCTCGACCGACCCGGGCAGTACTCCGTGTCCGGTGGCGTCGAACACGGCGTCCACCGGCCCGGGCGCGGCTTCGCGGACCCGGTCAAGCCAGCCGTCGCCGTAGAGCACCGGGACGACGCCCAGCGACTTCAGGTCGTCGAGGTTCCGGCTGCCGGCGGTGCCGATGACGGTCAGCCCCTGGGCAACGGCGACCTGCGCGGCGAACCGCCCGACCGTGCCGCTGGCGCCGTGGATCAGCAGCGTCTCGCCTTCACGGACCTCGAGCAGCCTGAGGACGCGAAGCGCCGTCTCGCCGGCGACCGGCAATGCCGCGGCGTCCGCCCACGAAATGCCGGCGGGCTTCGGTGCGAGCGTCTTCGCCAGCGCGTACTCGGCGTACGCGCCGGTCTCGGACCAGCCGAACACCTCGTCGCCGACGGCGAAGTCCGCGCCCTCGCCGACGGCGTCGACGACGCCCGCCACCTCCAGACCAGGGATGTGCGGGAAGGTGACTTGAAAGCTCTGCTGCATGAAGCCGTTGCGGATCTTCCAGTCGACCGGGTTGATCCCGGCGGCCCGGATGGCCAGCCGCACCTGTCCCGGGCCGGGCTCCGGCACCGGAACCTCGGACAGCTGCAGGACGTCCGGCCCGCCGTAGGCGGAGAAGGTGATCGCTCGCATGGTGTTCCCTGCGCTCCTCGGGTCTGTGACTTCGAATGTCCTCTCCAAGGAGTCAACTCGCGCCGCTATTCCGCCGAACCACCCGGACGAGCAGTGTTCACTAGCCGGACGAGCAGGCTGCGCCCTCGCGGACGCGCCTACCTTGGACGCATGGACGCTTCCTGGTCGGATCCGCGCCACGTGCTGGATGTCGTCCAGCGGTTGTTGTCGGCGCCGCGGCCGCACCTCCTGCTCGGGTTCTCCGCCGAGCTGGGGAAGCTGATCCCGCACCGCGCGGCGGCCATGCAGACCGGCGACTGTCCGCGCAGCCCGCTCAAGGTGGTCGGCGACCAAGTGATCGCCGACGCCGTGACGAGCGTCGAGCTGCAACGGCTTGTCGACCGCAGCGAGCCGGGCAAGGCCCTGGTGGTCGACGGCGTACTGGGTGGCGTCGAGCGCCGTCTCGTCCTTCTTTCGTCGATGCCGGCGGTCGGCCAGGGCGCGGTGCTGGCTGTAGTTCCGGAGGACACCGAACTGCCGGCGGCCGAACTGGAGCTGGCCGCGCAGCTGTGGCACGTCCTCAGCACGGACGCGGGCCAGCGCGCTGCCGACCCGGGCCCGGAGGTCCTGGCCGGCAACCTCGCGGCGGCCACGGCTCGGGCCCAGGCGATCACCGACCTCGGCCAAACCCACGCGGCGGCTCTGACCACGCTCCTGGCGGTGCTGCGCTCCGGACGTCTCTCCGACGTCGTCGCCCGCCGCACCGCGGTCGACCTGGCCACCGACGCGCTGCTGGAGCTGAAAGGCGTCATCGATCGCGACCAAGCCATGTCCGAGGAACGGGCGGGCGCGGCCTTCGCCCTGCTCCGGACCCAGCTCGCCGACTTGGTCCGCCACACCGAGGTCGAAGTCGACTTGGTCGACCCGGCCGGTGACGCGTCGCTTCCACAGGACATCGCCCACACAGCGCGGACGATGACGCGCGGGCTGGTGCTCGCCGCCTTGGACCGTCCGGCGACCACGCGCCTGCGGGCGTCGTGGCGGCTCGACGGCCCGGTGCTGCGGATCACGGTCCGCGACGACAGCCCCGAGGTCGCCGACGCGATCCCCGCCCGCGGCTTGACCGACCGGCTCGCCACCCTCGGCGGTCACTGGGAGGTCGACGCGGTGCCGGGCTGGGGCACGACGGTCACCGCGGTCCTCCCGCTTGGCATCGCCGAACCGCCGGAACTTCGTCCGCTCGACCGGCTCAACCCGCGCGAGGTCGAGGTCCTCACCGGGATCTCGCAGGGCCGGCGCAACCGGCAGATCGCCGAACAGCTGCAGCTCAGCGAGCACACCGTGAAGTTCCACGTCCGCAACATCCTCGACAAGCTGGACGTCAGCTCCCGCGGCGAGGCCGCCGCGCTGGCTCGCGACCTGCGCCTGGAGCCGGTGGCGCGCCGGACGGCCTGAACCGGCTTGACCTCCAGCGGGCTGGAGGTTGCACGCTGCTGATCATGGCCTCGACGCTCGACTCCACACCCCGTCGCCGCAGCGTGCTCTGGACGGCGGAGCACCGCCTGACGACGATCGCGCTGCTGCTCGTGGTCACGCTGGTCGCGTTCGAGAACATGGGCGTCGCGACAGCGATGCCGACCCTGGTCGCCGACCTTCACGGGTTGTCCCTGTACTCGTGGCCGTTCACGATCTTCCTCATTTCGAGTGTGGTCGCGACGGTGCTGTCGGGCCGGATCGGCGACCGCCGTGGCCCGGCGCCGGCGCTGCTGGCCGGTCCGGTGTTGTTCGCGGTGGGCTTGGTCGTCGCGGGGACGGCGAGTGGAATGCCGACATTCCTCTTCGGCCGCGCCTTGCAGGGCTTCGGCTCGGGGCTCCTCCTGGTTTCGGTTTCGCTCCTGATCGCGTCGACGTTCACCGACCAGGAACGCCCGGTGATCTACGCGGCGAACGCGGCCGCCTGGGTCCTGCCGGCGGTGATCGGGCCGTCCCTGGCCGGAGTGGTGACGGTCGGCATCGGCTGGCGCTGGATCTTCCTCGGCCTCGTTCCGCTGGTGGTCATCGGGGCGGCGATGCTGGTGGTGGTCATCCGTCGCCTACCTGCGCACCTGCCGTCCGCCGGCGGCCATCGCGCAGGTGTGGTCAAGGCGATCGTCGCGGCCCTCGGCGTCGCGGCGTTGACGTGGGCGGCCCAGCACCAGTCGTTGCCGGCCCTCGTCTACGGCGCGGCCGGGCTCGTCGCCCTGGGCTGGGCCCTCCGGACACTGCTCCCGACCGGAACGCTGTCATCCCGCCCCGGCCTCCCGACGGTCATCACCTCCCGTGCCCTTATCGCGGGCGCGTACGCCGGAATGGAGGCGTATCTGCCCCTGACGATGAGCGCGGTCCACGGCTACAGCCCGGCGCTCGCCGGCCTGCCACTGACGATCACAGCCTTGGGCTGGTCAGCGGCCTCTGCGGCGCAAGGCCGGTTCCTCAACTGGTCGAGGGAGGCATCCCTCCGCACAGGGTTCTGGCTGGTCGCGGCCGGTTTGGTTTGCTTCGGCCTCGTCTCCCAGCCCTGGTTCCCCGCCTGGACGGCGTTCGTGGCGTGCGCGGTCGGCGGCGCGGGCATGGGGATCGCGATGCCGGCGATCTCGGTCCTCCTGCTGCGCTACTCACCCGAGGGTGAACGCGGCTTCAACACCTCGGCGATGCAGCTGGCCGACTGGGTGGGCTCCGCGCTGCTCATCGGCCTGGGCGGCGTCCTGCTCGGTCTGGTGGGCTCGGTTCTCGATCCGTCACCGGCGATGGCCCTGCTCACAGTGGCCTTGGTGGCACTGGCGCTGCTGGGGGTTCGGCTGACCGGACGCTGGCCGTCAAAGGTGTGACAGCCCACTTCGAGGGCCAGGGTGGGCTTCGTCACGCGGTGGAGCGGACTACCCTGATGGAGCGATGACCTATCTCGACCACGCGGCGACCACTCCGATGTTGCCCGAAGCCGTAGCGGCGATGACCGAGGCGCTGTCCAACGTGGGCAACGCCTCCGCGCTGCACTCTTCGGGCCGTCGCGCCCGGCGGATGGTCGAGGAAGCCCGTGAAACCATCGCCGATGCCCTGGGCGCCCGTCCTTCCGAAGTGATCTTCACCGGCGGCGGCACCGAGAGCGACAACCTCGCACTCAAAGGCATCTTCTGGGCCCGCCACGACGAGCGGGAGCAGCGTCGCCGCATCTTGGTGGGCGCCGCGGAGCACCACGCCGTACTGGACACGGTCGAATGGCTCGAATCCCACTGCGGCGCCGAGATCACGCTGCTGGAGGTCGACAGCCAGGGGCGCGTCTCACCCGACACCCTCCGAGCGGCGATCGCGGCGGATCCCGAAGCCGTGGCGCTGGTGACAGTGATGTGGGCCAACAACGAGGTCGGGACGATCAATCCGATCGCCGAGCTGGCCGCGGTCTGCGCCGAGTTCGACATCCCGCTCCACACCGACGCGGTCCAGGCCGTCGGCGCCGTCCCGGTCGACTTCGCGGTCAGTGGCGCCGCCGCACTCACCTTGACCGGACACAAGCTCGGTGGCCCCTTTGGCGTGGGTGCCCTCCTGCTCGGCCGCGATGTGACGTGCGTCCCCCTCCTGCACGGCGGAGGCCAGGAACGCAGCGTTCGTTCCGGCACCCTCGACGTCCCCGCGATCGTCAGCTTCGCGGCTGCGGTCCAAGCCAGTGTCTCGACCAGGGCTGACTACGCAAAGCGTGTCGAGGAGCTCCGCGACGGACTCATCGAAGTCATCCAGCGTGAAGTACCCGATGCCATCCTCAACGGTGACAACGGTGACCGGCTCCCCAGCCACGCTCACTTCACATTTCCTGGTTGCGCCGGCGACAGTCTGCTGATGCTGCTCGACGCCAAGGGCATCGAATGCTCGACGGGGTCCGCGTGTACAGCAGGCGTCGCCCAGCCGAGCCACGTGCTGCTCGCCATGGGCGCCGATCCCGCAGCTGCTCGGGGGTCTCTCCGTTTCTCTCTCGGTCACACATCCACCGCCGCGGACGTCGAGGCGGTAGCCGCCGAGATCGGCGGAGTCGTCACGCGAGCCCGGCAGGCCGGCTTGGCAGGAATGCGCAAGCAGAACCAGAAGCAAGAGGTGTAAGGCAATGCGGGTTTTGGCCGCGATGAGCGGAGGAGTGGACTCGGCAGTGGCCGCGGCACGTGCGGTCGATGCGGGGCACGACGTCGTCGGCGTGCACCTGGCGCTGTCGGCCAAACCCGGCACCTTGCGCACCGGGTCACGCGGTTGCTGCACCATCGAAGACTCACACGACGCCCGGCGGGCCGCTGACATCCTCGGAATCCCTTTCTACATCTGGGATTTCGCGGAGCGCTTCACCGAAGAGGTCGTCGAGACCTTTGTCGGCGAATACGCCGCAGGCCGCACGCCGAACCCGTGTGTCACCTGCAACGAGAAGATTAAGTTCGAAGCTCTCCTCGAAAAGGCGATGGCTCTCGGCTTCGACGCCGTCGCGACTGGCCACTATGCGCGCCTCTCCGTGATGGACGGCGTGCCCGAGCTGCGCCGCAGTGCCGACAGCGGCAAGGATCAGTCCTACGTACTCGCCTCCCTGACCGCAGAGCAGCTGAGCCACGCCATGTTCCCTTTGGGTGACTCGTGGAAGACCGATGTGCGTGCCGAGGCGGAGCGGCGCGGTCTGTCCGTCGCCAACAAGCCGGACAGCCACGACATCTGCTTCATTCCGGACGGCGACACCAGGAAGTTCTTGGAGAACCGCCTGGGGCAGCGCCCTGGCGAACTCGTGGACGCGGAGACCGGCGCGGTGCTCGGCCGTCACACCGGAGTGCACGGATTCACCGTCGGACAGCGTAAGGGACTCGGGATCGAGGCCCCGGCGCCTGACGGCCGTCCTCGCTATGTCCTGTCGCTCGAACCGGTTTCCGGCTCCGTCAAAGTCGGCTCCGCGGCAGGGCTCGGGATCAAGACGATCGAGGCCGACCGCGCGATCTGGCCCAGTGGCCAGCCGCTGACCGAACCGACTGAGTGCATAGTGCAGGTCAGGGCGCACGGGGGCATCGTCGACGCGGTCGCCGACGTGGACTCCGACACCATGACGGTGCATCTGCGCGAACCGCTGCGTGGGGTCGCCCCGGGTCAGGTCGTCGTGCTCTACCGACCGGATGCCGATGGCGGGGACATCGTCCTGGGCAGCGCGAAGATCTCGGGCACGCGCTGACCCTCGGTCATAGCCGTGGCTTCTTGCGGCTCCGATTCGTTCGCCGCCGGCCTGAACTCATCGACGGCGGTGTTGTCGAGTGCGTCCGCCCGGCTGGTGTCGCGACGTTCACCGTGCCGTCGGAGGTGACTTCGTAGTCCCAACCGGGCCGGCTCTTCAGCCTGCGGTGCCGCGAGCAGTACGTGACCGGCTGATCGGCGGCTCCGTCGCTCTCGCCCTGAGCCCGGGTCGCTTCGATCCCGCAGTTCTGCGCAGGGCGCGTGCATCCGGGCTGCCGGCACTCGCGGTCCCGGACCCGGATGAACTCGTCGTGCGCCGGATCCAGCGGGTACCGGGTCGGTGACAGCTCGATCGCTCGGCCAGTGCGCGGATCGGTGAGGACTCGTCGGAGCGTCGTGTCGGAGCCGCTGATGATGCGACGTGCCACTGCGGCCGCGATGGGTCCGCGTCCGGCCAGAACTGCCGGCGAGTCGTTCACACCGAGATAGGTCGCCAAGTCGACGTGCAGGAACACCTCGGTGCGCTCGCTAGGGCCGCCCATTCCGCTGAGCAGCAGATCCATGGCGACGTCCGCCCGGAGCTGATCCAGCGTTCGAGACTCGTCGGAGGTCTTCAAGGCTCGGGCAGCTTGGTCGATACGTGTGTAGGCCGCGGTCGCCTTCTCGGTGGTGGCGTTGTTGATCGAAAGACTGGTCACGCCGGTGTCCTGATGGTGCAGAGCCAGCCGCCGTTCGACGAAGCTCCGTTCGGTGCGCTGCGCCGCGCCTTCCGGATCGGCTTTCGCCGCCGCATAGGCCGCTGCCCGGCGGACCTGGGTGGCATTGCGTCCTGGAACGCGGTCCTCGAGCGTGGCGTCGACGAGGCGTACGTGGTCTCTGGACAACCATGCCGTCGCATCCGTGACCTTCATGGCGCGATACAGGTCGAGCCGTCCGTCGTCCATGAGATTGAGCATTCGGGGAAGCCGGGCGATCAGCGCGTTCGCCGCCGAGACCATGGTGCCGGCCCGATGTTCCGTGATGGACAGGGCCAACGCCACTTCGGAAGCTGTACCGGGCGCCCGTCTCCGGCGCACGCTGAGGTCTGCGATCGCCCGTAGTTGCAGGGCTTGCAGCTTGGAGATCTCGGCATCGGTGATGCGCATCAGATCGACGAGCTGGTCGTCTTTCATGCGTTGCAGCACATCCGGGTCGGCCCGGACGGTTCTCAGCACGAACGGGAGCTCGTCGTGAGTGCTCGAGGAGCCGGCGGGAGGGACAAGTTTGCGGAGCGGTTGCGAAGCTGTCATGAGCCCGACGGTACGAGGCCTCGCGGGAAATGTCACCGAGATTCAGAAGAATGGGTGGTAAAAGGGAGCGAACGGTCCTTTCGCGCCCTTCGCGACTTGACGTACGCGAATTGATTCGGAATGGTTCGCGTGCGTGTACGTCTGCGTCGCCGATTCCGGGAGGAAGCTGATCGAGTCAACGTCCTATTTGGACAAAGAAGAGTCCGTTGTATTGCAACGACTTCGATGCTCAGAGCGTGAGCTTGAAACCGGTGTGGCTGGGAAGGAAGCCGAGCCGCTCGTAGAACCGGTGAGCGCCGGTCCTCGAGACGTCCGATGTGAGCTGTACGAGTGCGCATCCGCGTTGTCGAGCCTCGTCGATCGCCCAGTGCATGAGGTCGGAGCCGAGCCCGGAGCCGCGATGGTCGGCGTGGATCCGGACGGCCTCGACCTGGCCGCGAAGGGCGCCGCGCCGGGCAAGGCCGGGGATGAGCGTCAACTGCAACGTCCCGACCGGTTCGTCGTCGGCGGTCACGACGACCAGCAACTGGTTCGGATCTGCGTCGATTTGCTCGAAAGCGCTCAGGTAGGGCGCGAGGTCGTGGGGGTCGTCGCGCGCCGCGCCGAGCTGGTCGTCCGCCAACATGCGCACTATCGCGTCGATGTCCTCACGCCGTGCCCTGCGGATCGTGTAGTCGCTCACCGCGCCAGTATCACAGGACGCGGGTGAACCCTTGATAGCTTTGCTCGAACCCGAAGCGCGCGTAGAACTCCCGCAGGTCGGCGCGCTTGAGGCCGGAATCGAGGTGGAGGCGGCTGCAACCTCGTCGACGGGCTTCGTCGATGCCCCAGGTCAGAAGCGCGCTGGTCACTCCGCGCCGCGCGGCGCGGATGCCTTCGAGCAAGCCGCGGGTCGCGCCTTCCCATGCAAGCCCTCGCAGCACCGTCAGCTGGGCGGTGCCGGCGACGCCGTTGACGTCCTCGGCGACGACCAGCGTGACGTGCGGGGTGTTCATGAGCTCTCGAAGTGCGGCTGCCAGCGGCTCGCCCGGCGCACCGAACAGGCGCACGATCGCCTCGATGTCCGTCGCCCTGGCACGCCTGATGACATCCATTTCACCCAGTATGCAGGACGCTCGACCGAGCGTTATAACTGCGACGAAGTGGCTACCCTCAGTGCCGGTCAGGGGATCGTGTAGTGGTGGACACCTTCGACGATCTGGGCGGTCAGTTTGCCCTGGGACACCAGCAGGTCGAGATGTGCCGCAGTCTCGAGGACTGCGAGTGTCTGGTTGAACGAGTCCATTTCGGACAGTTTGCGGTTGCGGCGGGTCCAGCCGATCCGGTGCGCGGCCTCGAAAGCGGTGCTCGCGCCGGCGGTGATCTGGGAGCCGATCGTCTCAAGGCGTTGCCGATGATGTTCCAGCAGTTCGTCGACCCGTGTATGCACGCTTTCGGACACCGGACCGTGCGCGGGAAGCATGCGGCGGTCCGGCATCGCGCGCACCAGGCGCAGCGAGTCGATGAAGTCGTTGAGCGGCAACTCGGCCGGCACGGGCTGGAATCCGATCGAAGGCGTGATGTGCGGCAGCACGTGATCGCCGGAGAACAGCAGATCGGCGGTGTCGTCGACGAACACGACATGGCCGGCCGTGTGACCGGGAGTGGCGACGACGTCGAACTCGCGACCGGGCAGGATCGAGCGTCGTCCCGGAGTCAGCCACTCGTCGGGAGCTTCCCAGAGGTCCGCCTCCGTGTGCCGGCGATCCGTGCCGAAGTCGCGGGCCAAGGCCTCGACGACTTCGCCGGCGCCGGCCTGGAACAGCAGGTCGATCTGGGCCTCCATCGGCAGCCGGTCGGGGTTGCCGGAAGCCTTCAACGACGGCTCTTCGTCCTGGCCCAGAGCGATCTTCGAGCCGAACTCGCGCCGAAGGACGACGGCCTGTGAATAGTGGTCGCGGTGCACGTGGGTCACGAGGAACTCGCTGACGTCGGCCAGTTCCGCACCGATCCCGTCGAGTGCATTCGCGAGCTGTTCCCGAGCTACGTCCAGCGCCCAGCCCGAGTCGACCAGGACCAGCTTCTTGCCGTCGGTGACCGCGTAGACGTTGACCGCGCGCAGAGCATCGTTGGGTAGAGGCAGCGGGATCCGGTAAACGCCGGCCGAGACCTCGTAGATTCCGGGCTCGGTCCAGTTCCTGTCGCTGCTTTCCGGCAACGGTTCCACGGTGACCTCCGTCCCGGCGAGACTGCGATGTCCCGGCCTCCATTCACCCTGAGCCGTGCCGGGCGCGCTGTCCACCTGGGGGAGCTGAGACGCCGGTCACTCGCTCAGTTGGTGTCCTGCTTCAGGGCGGTGTCGATCGTGAGGGCCGCGGCGACCACCATGCTGGCGAGCGGATCGGGCAGCGGGTGGGGGATTTCCACGACGTAGTTGTCGGCGGTGGTGAAGGCGGCCTTGAGGAACCCGCCCCACGTCTTGGTCACTCGGGCGACCTCGGTGTCGGCGTGGTCGCGGATCGAGAAGTTCCAGGCCCGCCAGTTCTCGGCGAAGATCCCGCCCACCGAGCGGCCGTCGACGACGAAGCCGAAGCGGATCTTTCCGAAGACGTTCTCCTGGACGATCTCACCGATCGGAGACTCGTCGGCCCTGGTGACGAGGAAGCGCGACTTGAAGACCTTGGCGGGCCGCGTCACCTTCAGCACGGTGCTGTGGTTGGCGTCCCGGACCTCGAACTTGTGGGTCAGGAACTGGTCGTAGTTGGTGAGCAGCCGGATTGCCTTCTTCAAGGTGCTCTGCCCGACCTCGACGACTCCGCCGAGCCGGTTGCCGTGCTGGTCGAAGACGCCGAACTCGTTGGCCATCTCGATCAGCTTCGCGCGTTGGTTGACCACTAGGACCGGCTCGGTGAACAGCGTCCCGCCGCCGGCGCGCGCGGCTCCTCGGCCGCGCGTCGCGCGACTGACCTGGTCTTGGACGCGTGCCGGATCGTGGGCCCGCTCGATGTCCAGCTCGATCAGCTCGGAGTCGCTCGGTGGCGACGCCTGATCGGCCGGCCGGGTGTTGGTGGTCCAGGCCCGGCCGTCCCACCAACGGTGCAGACGGGGGTCCCGCGCGTCGGGATACCAGCCCGGTTGCGGTGGCGAACTCGTCATGGCGGGTGAGCCTATCCGCGCTGACCCCGCCACGGTGCCGGTAAAGGCAAATGCGGCGTATGTCTGTCTCCGGACGGCTCGGTGCGGCAGCCCGGTCGGCGCCGCCCGCGGGTGGTCGACCAGAATCGGTGGTCGTGAATGAGCGAGCTTGGCCCAGCGGTGCCGCAACGGCGATCGGCTCGATGCCGGGCACGGACCCCGCGGAAGCGGCGGAGATCCTGTTCGGCGAGCTGCCGGACTTCCCGCACCTGCCGGAGTTGCCGGCCCGCGGCGTCGGTGCCGACATGCTCGGCCGCACCGCCGCACTGCTGGTCGACTTGGCCGTCGAGGTCGTGCCGAGCGGCTACCGCGTGGCGGCGCGGCCGGGCCACGAGCACCGCCGGGCCGTCGACCTGCTTCGCTGGGATCTCGACGCCGTGCAGGAGGCGCGGGAGAAGGCCGGCGCCACCCCGCCGGTCTTCAAGGTCCAGCTGGCCGGCCCGTGGACGCTCGGTGCCGGGATCGAACTGCCCCGTGGCCATCGGGTGCTCACCGACCAGGGCGCCTTGCGGGACTTCACGTCCTCCCTGCTGGACGGCCTCGCCGGGCACGTCGCGAAGGTCCAGGCCAGGACCGGGGCACCGGTCGTCGTCCAGTTCGACGAGCCGTCCTTGCCCGCGGTGCTGGCCGGTGGCCTGTCGACGCCGTCCGGCTACGGAAACGTCGCCGCGGTGCCGGAGCCCGAGGCCCGTGACCTGCTCGCGACGGTGATCGACGGCGCGAAGGCGATCACCGGCCGGCCGGTGGTCCTGCACTGCTGCGCCGCGAAGCCACCGCTCGGCCTGCTGCGCGACGCCGGAGCCGACGCTCTGGCTTTCGACCTCGCGGCGCTCGACGGCGCCTCCGCCGCGTTCCTCGACGAGATCGGCGAGGTCTGGGACGGCGGGGCGACGCTGTTCCTGGGCGCGGTCCCGACGAATGCGCCCGGGTCTCCGCTGACCCTGAAGGACGTCGGCGAGCCGGCGTTCCGGCTGGCCGACCGGCTCGGCTTCAACCGCAGCGTCCTCGCCGAACGTGCGGTGCCGACCCCCGCGTGCGGCCTCGCCGGAGCCACGCCGGAATGGATGCGCCGGGCCCTCTCGCTGACGCGCGATCTCGGCAAGGCCTTCCTGGAGCCCCCGGAAGGCTGGTGACGGAATCCGGCGACTCGCCGACGTCCGCGCGGCCCGGCCAGTAGCGTGGCGGGGTAGCCGACCGAACGAGGACCACCCGTAACCATGCGCCTGTTCCGCCGCAAGAACACCGCCGCCGCCGATCCGCCCGACCCGCGCACCGCGTGGCCCGATCAGCACGTACCCGATGACCCGGCGGCGGCCGCGGACGCGTTCTGGCGCGGTTGGTACGACCTGCTGCCGATGATCAGCGCGGCGCTCGGCGAGGGTGAACCGCACCGGGTGGAGCACGAGCTCTGCCAGCTGGTCGAGGCACTGCACCCGCGGCTGCACTTTTCGCTCGAACGTGGTCGCCGGGCGATCTACGCCCTGGTCGTGACCGGTCAGGAGGACCCGGAGCTGCGGCCGTTCACCGACGCGTGGCGGGCCGCGGCGCCGCCGGAAGACGCGATCTGGGAGTACCACGACTCGGTCCCGCCGGTTCCCGATCCGACGGAGGTCACCGTCAACCTCGGCGAGCACCGGATCGCGCTGGCCGACGTCCGGGTCGTCGCGCAGGTCGACGAGGACGAACACGTCGTCGACGTCGCCGTCTTCCACCCGGGCTTCGCCGACCTCGACGAAGCCGCCCGGCGGACCATGACGTTCCTGCCGCTCGACGCGACATTGGGTGAACGTCTGGCCGCCGAACGACTACGGCGCGTGGAGACCGCGGCGGCCGAGCCGGCCGGTGCGATCACCCTTCCGGAGTTCCGTGAACTGGTCCGCGGACTGGCCAGCGGTACCGACGAAATTGTCGGTCCCCCCGACTAGGGTTACCACCCGTGAGCAGCACCGAACTTCCCCAGGACCAGGTTGCGGCGGTCGACGCCCCGGTGGCCGCCGAGGACGTCGCCGACGTCCCGGCCGAGGTTCGCGAGCGGCACGCCGCCCTCGCGGAGGACCTGCGCAACCACCAGTTCCGCTACTACGTCCTGGACTCGCCGATCATCTCCGACGGGCAGTTCGACGAGTTGCTCGGCGAACTGCAGCGGATCGAGGACGCACACCCGTCGCTGGTCACGCCCGAGTCGCCGACCCAGCGCGTCGGCGGCACCTTCTCGACCGAGTTCACCGCGCACGACCACCTCGAGCGCATGCTCAGCCTGGACAACGTGTTCGACCGGGACGAGTTCCTGGCCTGGGTGGAACGCGTCGAGAAGGAGGTCGGCCGCACCGAGTTCCTCGCCGAGCTGAAGATCGACGGCCTGGCGATCAACCTCTTGTACGAAAACGGTCAACTCACCCGGGCGCTCACTCGCGGTGACGGACGGACCGGCGAAGACGTTACGCTGAACATGCGCACTCTGGACCAGGTGCCCGAGACTCTCACAGGCACCGAGCAGTTCCCGGTGCCCGCTCTGGTCGAAGTCCGCGGCGAGGTCTATTTCCGCGTCGAGGACTTCCTCGAGCTGAACGCGAAGATGGTCGAAGCGGGCAAGCCGCCCTACGCGAACCCGCGCAACACCGCGGCCGGTTCGCTGCGCCAGAAGGACCCGAAGATCACCCGTGAGCGCCGGCTGCGACTGATCTGCCACGGTCTCGGCAAGCGCGAGGGCTTCGAGCCGCAGCGCCAGTCGGAGGCGTACGACGCGCTGGCCGCGTGGGGGCTGCCGGTGTCGCCGCACAGCAAGGTCCTGACCACGGCCGAGGAACTCACCGAGCACATCGTCTACTGGGGAGAGCACCGGCACGACGCCGAGCACGAGATCGACGGCGTCGTCATCAAGGTCGACCAGGTCGCGCTGCAGCGCCGGCTGGGCACGACGTCGCGGGCGCCGCGGTGGGCGATCGCTTACAAGTACCCGCCGGAAGAAGCGATCACCACGCTGCTGGACATCCAGGTCGGCGTCGGGCGCACCGGACGAGTGACCCCGTTCGCGGTCACCGAGCCGGTCACGGTCGCGGGGTCGACCGTCGCGCGCGCCACCCTCCACAACCAGGAGGAAGTCAAGCGCAAGGGCGTGCTGATCGGTGACCGGATCGTCATCCGCAAGGCCGGCGATGTCATCCCCGAGGTCCTCGGGCCGGTGGTGGACGCGCGCACGGGCGACGAGCGCGAGTTCGTCATGCCCACCCACTGCCCGGAATGCGGCACCGAGCTCGCCTACCAGAAGGAAGGCGACAAGGACATCCGCTGCCCGAACACGCGGTTCTGTCCCGCGCAGTTGCGGGAACGGCTCTTCCACCTGGCCGGGCGCGGCGCCTTCGACATCGAGGTCCTCGGGTACGAGGCCGCGGTCGCGCTGCTCGATGCGCGGGTGGTCGCCGACGAGGGTGACGTCTTCGACCTGAACGAGGACAGCCTCGCCGAGGTCGAGCTGTTCCGCACGAAGGCCGGCGAGTTGTCCGCGAACGCGCGAAAGCTGCTCGCGAACCTCGACGTGGCCAAAGATCGGCCACTGTGGAAGGTGCTGGTCGCTTTGTCGATCCGGCACGTCGGGCCGACCGCGGCGCAGGCGCTGGCCCGCGAGTTCGGCTCGATCGAGCGGATCGAGCAGGCCACCGAAGAGGAGCTCGCGGACGTCGACGGCGTCGGCCCGACCATCGCGCACGCGACGCAGGAGTGGTTCGAGGTCGGCTGGCACCGGGAGATCGTCGAAAAATGGCGACGCGCCGGCGTGCGGATGGAGGAGGAGCGCGACGAGTCGATCCCGCGCAACCTCGAGGGCCTGTCGATCGTGGTGACGGGTTCGCTCGACGGCTTCTCCCGCGACGAGGCCAAGGAGGTCATCATGGCCCGGGGCGGCAAGGCCGCCGGGTCGGTCTCGAAGAAGACCTCGTTCGTCGTCGTCGGAGATTCGCCTGGTTCGAAATACGACAAGGCCGTGCAACTCAAGGTGCCGGTGCTCGACGAAGCCGGCTTCCGCGTCCTGCTGGAGCGGGGGCCGGAGGCGGCGCAGGAGGTGGCGCTGCCGGCCGGCGACGAGACCGTCGAAGACGAGACTGGGGAGACGGATGGGTGATGTCGAGATCCGGCCACCGCGGCCCGAGGAGTACGCCGCCGCGGGCGAGGTCACGGTCCAGGCTTACGAGGCCGATGGTCACTTGGCCGGTGATGTCGGTTATGACGCGAAGCTGCGTGACGTCGCGAGCCGGGCCGAGCTGGCCGAAGTGCTCGTCGCCGTCGATGCGACGGGGGAGGTGCTTGGCACCGTGACCGTCGTGCGGCCGGGGTCGCCGTACGCCGAAATCTCGCGTCCGGGAGAGCTGGAGTTCCGGATGCTCGCGGTGGCGCCGTCGGCGCGTGGTCGCGGTGTCGGCGAGGCGCTGACGCGGGCCGTGCTCGGCCGTGCGCGGGCGCTGGGCATCCCCAAGGTGGTGTTGAGCAGTCTCGACCGGATGCAAACCGCGCACCGGCTTTACGAGCGGCTCGGGTTCGCGCGCCTGGCCGAGCGGGACTGGCGGCCGTTTCCGCACATCAGCCTGATCGCCTACCAGATCGACGTCTGACTTGGCGTTCGTCGAAAAGGGGACGAGCCGACACGGCCTCGTCCCCTTTTCGGCAACGTGCGGGGCTAGCCGTCGAGGACGACCGCGACGATCCCGGCGAGGTGAGCCAGCCGGGCGACCTCGGCCGCTCGGAAGGCCGGGCCGCCGGGGCGGGCGACGAGCAGCGCCTTGCCCGGCTTGCCCAGCGGCGTGGCCGCCAGCTCGGTGCCCAGTTCCTTCCACGTCTCCGGGATCCAGGCTTCTTCGCCGTCGAGGACCGTCGCGCGCTCGAGCGGCAGCCAGGGCAGGTCGGTGATCGGGGTCTCCGGCGCGGCGCTCGACGACGCCAGCCGGAGGGCGCCGGTCTCGGAGTGTTCGACGATCATCGCCCAGCCGGCGCGCACGATCCGGGGCACGCCTTCGGCCAGGATGTCGAGGCCGGACTTCGGCTGCGCGGCGATCTCTTCGACGAGTTCGAGCTCGCGGTGCGTGTCGAGCACGCCCGCGTAGGGGCGGACAGCGTCCACTTCGACGCCTTCGACACTCTCCGCCGCCGTGATGAGCGCGTCGGGCAGCCGACCGGACGGGAGTTCGACCACCAGGTCGTCGACCGCCACTCCGGTGCCGCGCTCGACGACGTCCACGCTGAGGATGTCGGCGCCCACCGTGCCGAGCGCCGTGGCGACCGCGCCGAGGGTTCCCGGGCTGTCCGGAAGGAGGACCCGGATCAGGAACGACACGACGCGCCCCTCTCGCCTCTGGCGTCCCAGCCTTGCCGTGGGACGCTCGATGCCGGTCGCCGATTGTGACAGACCCACCCGGCCAGCGGACCCTCTGTCCGCCGGGCGGGACGTCGGTGTCGCCGGACGGCACCCGGCCTGCGCCGGGCGTAACCCAGTCGAGTCCGCCGACGTCGTCACCATAGACTTGCAGCTTCCGAGACAACCCGCACAGCACAACCCGGGAGTCACCCGCGTGCCCAACATTTCCCGAGACGAGGTCGCGCACCTCGCGAAGCTGGCCAGGCTGGCCGTGACCGACGACGAGATCGACGTCTTCGCCGGCCAGCTCGACCAGATCCTGGACTCGGTGGCCAAGGTGAGCGAGGTCGCCGCCGCCGATGTGCCGCCGACGTCGCACGCCGTGCCGCTGACGAACGTCTTCCGGGAGGACGTCGTCCGCCCCGGGCTCACGCAGCAGCAGGCGCTGGCCGGCGCGCCGGCCGCCGAGGACGGCCGCTTCCGGGTGCCGCGGATTCTGGGGGAAGAGCAGTGACCGAGCTCATCAAGCTGACCGCCGCGGAACTGGCGGAAAAAATCCACACGCGTGAGGTGTCCGCGGTCGAGGTCACCCAGGCCCACCTGGACCGGATCGCCGAGGTCGACGACCACATCCACGCGTTCCTGCACGTCGACACCGAGGGCGCGCTGGCCGCGGCCAAGGCGGTCGACGAGGGTATCGCCGGTGGCGGCGCGCCCGCGTCGGCGCTGGCCGGCGTGCCGCTCGCGCTCAAGGACGTCCTGACCACCGAGGGCGTGCCGACGACCTGTGGTTCGAAAACGCTCGAAGGCTGGATCCCGCCGTACGACGCGACCGTGACGCGCAAGCTGCGCGAGGCCGGTGTCGTGATTCTCGGCAAGACGAACATGGACGAGTTCGCCATGGGCTCGTCGACCGAGAACTCGGCGTACGGCCCGACGCACAACCCGTGGGACCACGCCCGCATCCCGGGCGGGTCGGGCGGTGGCTCGTCGGCGTCGATCGCGGCGTTCGAGGCGGCCATCGCGATCGGCACCGACACCGGTGGCTCGATCCGGCAGCCCGGGTCCGTCACCGGCACCGTCGGGGTCAAGCCGACCTACGGCGGGGTGTCGCGGTACGGCCTCGTCGCTTTTTCGTCGTCGCTCGACCAGGCCGGGCCGTGCGCGCGGACGGTGCTCGACGCCGCCCTGCTGCACGAGGTCATCGCCGGGCACGACCCGCTGGACTCGACCTCCATCGACGCGCCGGTGCCGCCGGTGGTCGCCGCGGCCCGTCAGGGCATGACGGGTGACCTCAAGGGCGTCAAGGTCGGCGTCGTGAAGGAGTTCGGCGGCGACGGCTACCAGCCGGGCGTGGAGCGGTCGTTCCAGGCCGCGGTCGAGCAGCTGCGGGCGCTCGGGGCCGAGGTCGTCGAGGTCTCTTGTCCGCATTTCGTCTACGCGCTGCCCGCGTACTACCTGATCGCGCCGAGCGAGGCCTCGTCGAACCTCGCGCGGTTCGACGCCATGCGCTACGGCCTGCGCGTCGCCGACGACGGCAACCACAGTGCCGAAGAGGTCATGTCGCTCACCCGCGAGAAGGGCTTCGGCGCCGAGGTGAAGCGGCGCATCATGCTGGGCACCTACGCGTTGTCGTCCGGCTACTACGACGCCTACTACGGCTCGGCGCAGAAGGTGCGCACGCTGATCACGCGTGACTTCGCTGCCGCGTTCGAAAAGGTCGATGTCCTCGTTTCGCCCACGACGCCGACCACGGCGTTCAAGATCGGCGAGCGCGTGGACGACCCGATGGCGATGTACCTCGCCGACCTGTGCACGATCCCGTCGAACCTCGCCGGCAACGCCGCCATGAGTGTGCCGAGCGGGCTGTCCGAGGAAGACGGGCTGCCGGTCGGCCTGCAGATCATGGCCCCGGCGCTCGCCGACGACCGGCTCTACCGCGTCGGCGCCGCCTATGAGGCCGCCCGTGACGCCGCCGCCGGTGGGGCGCTCATCCACAAGGTCCCGGAGCTGGGAGGAACGAAGTGACTGCCGTGGCCGAGTTGATGGACTACGCCGACGTCGTCGAGCGGTTCGACCCCGTGCTGGGGCTCGAGGTGCACGTCGAGCTGAACACCAACACGAAGATGTTCTGCGGCTGCGCCAACGAGTTCGGCGGCGAGCCGAACACGAAGGTCTGCCCGACCTGCCTCGGCCTGCCCGGGGCGCTGCCGGCGCTTAACGGCAAAGCCGTCGAGGGGGCGATCCGGATCGGTCTCGCGTTGAACTGCGAGATCGCCGAGTGGTGCCGGTTCGCCCGGAAGAACTACTTCTACCCGGACATGCCGAAGAACTTCCAGACGTCGCAGTACGACGAGCCGATCGCCTTCAACGGCTACCTCGACGTCACGCTCGACGACGGCGAGGTCGTGCGCGTCGAGATCGAGCGCGCGCACATGGAAGAGGACACCGGGAAGTCGCTGCACGTCGGCGGCGCCACCGGCCGGATCCACGGCGCCGAGCACTCGCTGCTCGACTACAACCGGGCCGGCGTGCCGCTGATCGAAATCGTCACCAAGACGATCGAGGGCACCGGCGAGCGGGCTCCCGAGGTCGCGCGGGCGTACGTGAGCGCGCTGCGGGATCTGCTGCGCGCGCTCGACGTGTCCGACGTCCGCATGGACCAGGGCTCGCTGCGGTGCGACGCGAACGTTTCGCTTATGCCGAAGGGTGCCACCGAGTTCGGCACGCGCACCGAGACGAAGAACGTCAACTCGCTGCGCAGCGTCGAACGGGCCGTTCGCTACGAGATGACGCGGCAGGCGGCGATCCTCGCCGAAGGCGGCAAGATCAAGCAGGAGACGCGGCACTTCCAGGAGGCCGACGGCACCACGTCGCCCGGCCGGACGAAGGAGACCGCGGAGGACTACCGGTACTTCCCGGAGCCCGACCTGGTCCCGATCGCGCCGGCGCGCGAGTGGGTCGAACAGCTGCGTGGCACGCTGCCGGAGATGCCGTCCGAGCGGCGGAAGCGGATCCAGACCGAGTGGTCGCTTTCCGACGAAGCCCTGCGTGACCTGCTGAACGTCGGTGCCGTCGACCTCGTCGCGGCCACGGTCGAGGCCGGCGCTTCGCCGGACGAGGCCCGCGGCTGGTGGGTCAACACCCTGGCGCAGGAGGCGAACGCCCGTGAGGTCGAGCTGGCCGATCTGACGATCACGCCGAAGCAGGTGGCCGAGGTCATCGGGCTGGTGTCCTCCGGCGAGCTGACGAACAAGCTCGCCAAGGAGGTCGTCCAGGGCGTGCTCGCCGGTGAGGGCGAGCCGCGCGAGGTCGTCGAGAAGCGCGGGCTGAAGGTCGTCTCGGACGACTCGGCGTTGCTCGCGGCGATCGACGAGGCCTTGGCGGGGCAGCCGGACGTCGCGGACAAGATCCGCGGCGGCAAGGTCGCCGCGGCGGGCGCGATCGTCGGCGCGGTCATGAAGGCGACCAAGGGGCAGGCCGACGCCAAGCGGGTCCGCGAGCTGATCATCGAACGCGTCGGTTCCTGACCGTTGTCGTTCTCCGTCAAAAGCGTCACCTGGCGCGAGTGGCTCGGCCTGGCGGCCGGGCTGCTCGCGCTGGGCTCGATGTTCCTGCCGTGGACCACGCTGAGCACCAACAAGCCGGACATCGAGGACATCCTCGCGCAGCTGGACCACAGTGACGTCGTCCGCGACGCGTGGCACTCGAGCTTCTTCGCGTGGTGCCCGCCGCTGCCGTTGCTGCTGGCCGGGCTGGTCGTGGTCTTTTTCGGGCGAATCCGGAAGGCGCGGGTCAGCGGCCTGCCGCACCTGTGGCTGGCGGTCGCCGTGGCGGCACTGCTGCTGATGGTCCTCGGCTGGTTCACGCTGGACTGGGAGTTCGACGCCGACCAGCGTGGCATCTTCGACGCCGCCGGCATCGCCATCGGTCCCGGCTTCGGCCGGTTCCTCGGGTTGCTGGCCGCGCTCGTGTCGTGCGTGGCCGCTTTCTTGGACATGCGAGCGGCGCGGGCCGAGAGTCGGCAGCCGCGGAAACGTGAGCCTCGTAGCAAGAGCCGCTGACTCCTTCCCGGCGACCCCGCAACGGTTGAAGTGATGGCGGGCCGGTTTGCGAGGTGACGGCCACGCAACCGCTGAAGGTTGTGGGCTGTAGCGGCCTTCGCTTTCGCTCGGGTCGAGTCGTCCGTTCCGGTTGAGGGCAAGAGGTGACAACGTTGACATTCTTGGCGGCCGTTGCGTGAGAAAGCGCTTTCTGAGACGGTCGAAGAGGCGGGCCGCAGAAGGCTGTGGGCGGTCGACGGGAGAAACCGGCGACGTTGCCGAAGGATCTGCACGGCGAACGGAATCTGCCAATGACGGGTCTCTGCGGCGGAGGGAGTGCCTCGGCGGCGAGCCGCCAGGCGGAGGGAGTGCTTCGGCGGCGGGGCCGCCAGGCGGGAGGCGTACTTCGGCGGTGGGCCGGCCGGAGGGCGCGCTTCGGCGGCGGGGCTGCCAGGCGGAAGGCGTGCGCCGCCGAAAGTCTGTCCGGCGTTAGCGGTGCGCAGGCGGAAGAGTCGAGCGGCGCATAGCGAGTCGCGAGGGCCCGCGACCCGCGAGGGTCCGGCGGTGGAAGGCGTGCGACGGGCGGCGAGAAGGAGTGCGGGTTGGCTCAAGGAAAACGCTTGCGGGTTGCCGTCGTCGGCGCTGGGGCTATTGCTGACAGCCACCGCGTCGCCTACCAAGCTCGCCGGGATGATGTCGATCTCGTGGCCGCTGCCGATGTCGATGAGGGTCGGGCCCTTGCCTTCTGTGCGGCCACCGAGCACGCCAAGCCCTATCGCGATCTCGATTCCCTGCTCGCCGAGCAGGAACCCGACCTCGTCTCGATCTGCACACCGCCGGGGCTGCACGTCGAACAGACCAAAAGAGTCCTCGAGTGCGGTGCCTGGGTCTGGTGCGAGAAGCCGCCTTGTCGCTCGCTCGCCGAGTACGACGAGATGACCTCCGCCGAACTCGAGGGGGGTCCGTATGTCTCTTTCGTCTACCAGCAGAGGTCCGGGTCCGGCGTTGCCCAATTCCGGGAACTGCTCGCGAAGGGCGAACTCGGGCGTCCGCTCGTCGCGCATTGTCAGACCACCTGGTACCGCGATGCCGGCTACTACGCCGTTCCGTGGCGTGGTCGTTGGGCGACCGAAGGCGGTGGGCCGGCCATGGGTCACGGCATTCACCAGATGGATCTGCTGCTCCACCTGCTCGCCGACGACGGCGACGAAGTCAGCGGGGACGGCGAATGGGCCGAAGTCCAGGCGATGACCGCACGGCTCGTCCACGACGTCGAGACCGAGGACGTCTCCACCGCGCTCGTGCGGTTCGGGTCCGGGGCGCTGGCCACCGTCGTCAACAGCGTCCTTTCGCCCGACGAAGTCAGCCGGATCCGGATCGACTGCGAGCGGGCCACCGTCGAGCTCACGCACCTCTACGGCCACCGGGCCGAAAACTGGCGGTACACCCCCGCTCCGCACGTTGCCGGAATTCCGACCGAACCGGCCGAGGACGTCGGCAGCTCGCACGCCGCCGCGCTCGGGCCCATTTTGGACGCCTATCGGACCAGGCGGCGGCCTCCGTGCAGCGGGGCTGACGGGCGGCGGGTGCTGGAGTTCGTCGCCGCTCTCTACAAGGCCGCCTTCACCGGGCGAATCGTGCGCCGCGGGGAGATCGGGCCTGGGGATCCCTTCTACCGGGACATGGCCGGGGTGAGCGCGGGATGAGCGCGGCGATCACCGTCACGCACCGGCACGGCGACCGCGTGACCGTCGAGGCCGCCGGGGTCCCGCTCATGTCCTATGTGTACAAACCGGACCCCGTCGCCTACGAGTCGCGCAAGCCCTACACCCACCCGCTGCGCACGCTGCGGGGCCGGCGCGTCAGCGGCTACCGGCCTGCCGACCACCGGTGGCACAAGGGCCTGCAGATGACGTCGAGCCACCTGTCCGGCCAGAACTTCTGGGGTGGCCACACCTACGTCCCCGGCCACTGGTACCAGGACCTGCCCGACCGCATCGGCTCGATGCGCCACGACGGGTTCGCCGGCTTCACCGTCGATGGCGATCGGCTGACCTTCACCGAACGGCTCACCTGGGTCGCCCACCGCGGTGACGAGTGGGCGCGCGAGCGGCGGGACATCGTCGTCCACTCCGTCGAACCCGGCGAGGGTGCCTGGGCGATCGACTGGGGCATCGAACTGACCAACGTCCGCGACGCGCCGCTCGTGTTCGGCAGTCCGACCACCGCCGGCCGCGAGCAGGCCGGGTACACCGGGCTGCACTGGCGGGGCCCGCGTGACTTCGGCGGTGGCCGCGTCTTCGGGCCCGGTGGTCTCGACGGCGACGACATGATGGGCACGCAAGCGCCGTGGCTGGCCTTCGTCGGCGAACACGACGACGTCGACGCGCACTCGACGCTCGTCTTCGCGCATTCGCCGGAAAACGACGAGGCGATCCACGAGTCGCACTGGTTCGTCCGGAGCAAGGACACGCCCATGGTGGCCTTCTCGTGGGCGTTCTTCGAAGAGTTCGCCCTCCCGCCGGGGGAGAGCTTCACGTACCGCTACCGGGTTGTCGTCGCGGATGGAGCGTGGGACCGCGATCAGGTGACCGGGTACCTCGACAGGCACGGATGGTCATGAACGAATTCCCCCTACCGGGTGGCATCGGCGTTTCGCACCTGCGCGCCTACGACTGGGAAGCCGAGGACGGTGTCCGCGGGGGCAGCCCGCACCTGCACCTCGCCTGCACCGAGGCCTACGTCGTCACTGCCGGGCGTGGCGCCGTCCAGACGCTGAGCACCGGCGGGTACGCCGAGACGCCGCTCGAGCCCGGTGTGATCGCGTGGTTCGCGCCGGGGACCATCCACCGGATGGTGCAGGGCGGTGGCCTGCGCGTCACCGTCCTCATGCAGAACAGCGGCCTGCCCGAGGCGGGTGACGCCGTGTTCACTTTTCCGCCCGACGTGCTCGCGGATGCGGAGACCTACGCCGAGGCTGCCGCGTTGCCGAAAACCGACGAGGCCGCCAAAAGGCGTCGTGACCTGGCGGTTCGCGGCTACCTGCCGCTACGCGAAGCGCTGCTGGACGGCGATGCCGAGCCGCTGCGGACTTTCCACCGGGCGGCCGTCGCGCTGGTGTCGCCGAAAATCGGAGACTGGGTACCGCGCTGGCAGGCCGGGGCGCTGAAGGCCGCCGAACTGACCGGCGCGCACCTCAAGGCCCTCGCCGACGGCGACGGGAGCCACCTCGACCAGTCGGGCGTCCGGGTCGCGACCCCGTCGAACCCCGACGGCTACGGCATGTGCGGGCGTCGCGCGGAATACGACATCCCGGGTGTCACCTCGCCGTACGGCGAGGAAGCCCTCGACCAGGAAGGCCGGCGATGAACCAGACCGCCATCGGAGTGCTGCTCAACGGGGTCACCGGCCGGATGGGCTACCGGCAGCACCTGCTCCGGTCGGTGCTGGCCATCCGCGAGCAGGGCGGCGTCGAGCTACCCGACGGCACCCGCGTGCAGCTCGAACCGATCCTCGCCGGGCGCAACGCGGCGAAACTGAAGGAACTCGCCGACCGGCACGGCTTGACCGCGTGGACGACCGACGTCGATTCGGCGCTGGACGACGTCCGGATCTACTTCGACGCGCAGCTGACGTCGGCGCGCGAGCCGTCCGTGCGCAAAGCGATCGCCGCCGGCAAGCACGTCTACGCCGAGAAGCCCCTGGCCGACACGTTGCCCGCGGCCCTGGAGCTGGCCGGGCTCGCGCGGGACGCCGGGATCTGCCACGGCGTCGTCCACGACAAGCTGTTCCTCCCCGGGCTGCGGAAGCTGCGGCGGCTGGTCGACGGTGGGTTCTTCGGCCGGATCCTGTCCGTGCGCGGCGAGTTCGGCTACTGGGTCTTCGAGGGCGACTGGCAGGAGGCGCAGCGGCCGAGCTGGAACTACCGCGCCGAGGACGGCGGCGGGATCGTGCTCGACATGTTCTGCCACTGGAACTACGTGCTGGAGAACCTCTTCGGCGCGGTCCGCGCCGTGACCGCGAAAGCGACCACGCACATCCCGCGCCGCTGGGACGAGCAGGGCGAGCCGTACGCGGCGACGGCCGACGACGCCGCGTACGGCATCTTCGAACTCGAGTCGGGGGCCATCGCGCAGATCAACTCGTCGTGGTCCACGCGGGTCTTCCGGGACGAGCTGGTCGAGTTCCAGGTCGACGGCACCGAGGGCAGCGCCGTCGCCGGCCTGCGGCGCTGCCGCGTCCAGCACCGCTCGGCGACGCCGAAGCCCGTGTGGAACCCCGACCTGCCGGCCACCGAGCCCTTCCGCGAGCAGTGGCAGGAGGTGCCGGACAACGCCGAGTTCGACAACGGCTTCAAGGCGCAGTGGGAGGAGTTCGTCCGGGACGTCGTCGCCGGGCGGCAGCACCGCTACGACTTCTTCTCCGCCGCGCGCGGGCTGCAGCTCGCAGAGGCCGGGTTGACGTCGTCGGCGGAGGGACGACGGATCGAGCTGAAGCCGCTGGCGTGAGCCGGTCCAGGCGCGGCGACCCGGAAGCGCGCCGCCGCCGGGTCAGTCCTTGCTGTTGCCGCCGCCGGCCATCGTCGGCGTGATCAGCACGACGCGGTCGTCGCTCGAGACCGGCGTGCCGCCGTCCTTGTTGACCGTGCCCGCCACCGCGAGCTGCGGGTTGATCATGCTCATCCCGGCGAGCCGCCCGAACGTCTCCGGCGGCTTGCCGGTCTTCCCGTCCAGGACGACCAGGGGTTTCCCGGTGACCGCGCCGTCCTTCGACACGGGAACGTCCTGCAGGTTGCCCGCCAGCGACGCGCCGACCGCGACGTAGCCGCTCGCGTCGACGAAGTCCGCGCAGCCCGCGACGCCCGGCTTGTCCGGCCACGTCCACGCCGGCGTCGCCAGCGGCTGCCCGGCCTGCACCCGGTAGAGGGTGTCCTTGTCGGCGAGCCGGTCGGTGACCCAGACGCGGCCACCGTCGGCGGACGCGCACAGCCCGCCCGGGGCGTGCAGCCCGGCCGCCACGGTCAAGGAGCCGTTCGGGTTGCCCGCCGCGGCCTTGCCGGACGTGTCGATCCGCAGCACCTTCCCGGCGAGGGAGCTCGGGTCGGCCGCGGCGTTGGGGTCGCCCGCGTCGCCGGTGGCGACCAGCAGCGCGCCGCGGTTGTCGGCGCTGATCGCGCCGCGGTTGCCGGTCGCGCCCTTCGGGATCCCGGTGAGCACCGGCTTGGCGGCCTGGCCCTTGGCGAAGCGCACGACGCGGTTGTCCGTCGCCGTGGTCACATACGCGAACACGAGCTGGTCCTCGACGTACGACGGCGACAGCGCGAGTCCTGTCAGGCCTCCGTCGCCGGCCGCCTGGACGTCGAGCTTCGCGAAGTCCGTGGCGTCCTTGCCCGCCGTCGCCAGCATGACGCGGCCGCTCTTGCGCTCGCCGGCCAGCGCGCTCGGCGTCGAGCCGTCACCCGGCAGGCCGGCCACGGCGGCGACGGTGTCCAGGCAGGTCGCGATCACCGCCGGGTCGAAGTCCTTGCAGCCCTGCGGCGGCGGCACGGGGGTGGGTGACTGGCCGGGCCGCGCCTGCTTGCCGTCGCCGCCGGAATCCGAGCCGGGCCCCTGGACCTCGGGCGGCGATTCGGGGCTGGGCACGGGCGCGGGGCTGAAGGTCTGGCCCGCCGCGGTGTCGTCGAACCGCGCGCACCCGGCGGGCAGCAGGACGCCGCAGGCGAGGATCGCCAACAGGGCCGAGCGGTACCGGGTGCGCATGATCGCCCAGCCTAGGGCCCGGTGCGTGAACCATGGGTGAGTACTCCTGGATTACGTTGGGGATCATGACGCTGACCGTGCTGGTGCCCGACGACGAGGGCCTGACCGTGCTCGCCGAGGTGCCGCGGGTGCTGCCCGTGCGCCATCAGTGGGGCGAGCAGGTGCCGCCCGAGGCGGCGAAAGCCGAGGTACTCATCCCCGGCAAGCACCCGCCGGGCGAGGAGCTGTGGCGCACGCTGCCGAACCTGAAGCTGATCCAGCTGCTCTCCGCGGGCGCCGAGGACTGGGTCGGCAAGGTGCCCGACGGCGTCCTGCTCTCGACCTGCCGGGGCGCGCACGGCGGGAGCACCGCCGAGTGGGTCGTCGCGGCGCTGCTGTCGATGTACCGGAAGCTGGACGTCTTCGGCGCGGCCCAGCGCGAAGGCCGGTGGGAGCGGCAGAGCACCGACACGCTGCAGGGCAAGCGCGTGCTCGTCATCGGCGCCGGTGACCTGGGGCAGCACCTGCGGCGGCGGCTCGAGCCGTTCGACGCGCGCTGCACGATGGTCGGGATGACCGCGCGCGACGGCGTGCACGGCGTGCGGGAGCTGCCCGCGCTGCTCGGCCTGCACGACGTCGTCGTGCTGATGGTGCCGCTGACCTCGCGCACCCGCGGGATGGTCGACGCGGAGTTCCTCGCCGAGATGCGGGACGGCGCGGTGCTGGTCAACGTCGCCCGCGGCGCCGTCGTGGACACCGACGGCCTGGTCGCCGAATTGACCACGGGCCGGCTGCGCGCCGCGCTCGACGTCACCGATCCCGAGCCGCCGCCGCCCGGGCACCCGCTGTGGACGGTGCCGGGGCTGCTGCTGACCCCGCACGTCGGCGGGGCCGTGCGCGGCGTGCGGGGCCGGTCCTACGCCGTCGCCGCGGCCGAGATCGCGCGGTACGCCGGCGGAGAGCTGCCGGACAACCTCGTGCACGGGGAGTACTGAGCTCGCCAGGCCCGCGCCGATCCCCTACCCTTCGCGCGTGAGCAGTGGAGACGACTTTTCGCAGCAGCCCACCAGCCTCCTCTCGGACGTCGAGGACGACGGACCCGACGACACCCCGCGCCAGGGAGGGCTGGGCCTCGGCCTGCTGATCTTGCGGCTGGCGCTCGGCGTGACCATGGGTGCGCACGGCCTGCAGCACCTGTTCGGGCTGTTCGGCGGGCCCGGTATCGGCGGGTTCGCGCGGATGCTGGAGACGTTCGGCTACCACAAGCAGACGACGTTGCTGTCCTGGATCACGGGGATCGCCGAGGTCGGCGGCGGGGTGCTGGTGATCGTCGGGCTCTTCACGCCGCTCGCGGCGGCGGCCCTGCTCGGGGTGGCGGCGAACGCCGTGTACGCGAAGTTCCACGGTGGGTTCTTCGAGGGGCAGGGGCAGGGTTTCGAGTTCGAGCTGCTGCTGGGGGCTTCGGCGTTGAGCCTGCTGTTCACCGGCTCGGGGCCGATTTCGCTGGAGCGGAACACGCCTTGGCGGAAGCGGCCGTTGCCGTTGGGGCTGGTGTCGCTGCTGCTGGCCGCCGCGGCGGCTGTGGTGGTCATCGTTTTGACGCGTTAGGGCTGGGGACAACTCGGCGGCGCGGGGCGGGCCTGTGGACAACCCGCCCTTGCCGACCGGGAAGTGTCGGTGCTCGCCGGTAACGTTGAAACCGGGGGTCCCCCTCACGGCCGGGGTCCCTGGACGCCGAAAAGGCCGCCCCGGAAACGGGACGGCCTTCGCGGCTTGAGCCAGGCTTACTTGTTCACGTCGCGGACCGCGCCGGTGTCCGCCGACGTCGCCATTCGCGCATACGCTCGCAGCGCCGCCGTCACCGGGCGCTGGCGGTCCTTCGGCTGCCACGGCCGCTCCGATGCCTCCATCTTCGACCGCCGCTCCGCCAGGATCTCCGGGTCCACCAGCAGCTCCAGCCGGCGCTCGTGGATGTCCAGCAGGATCCGGTCGCCGTTCTCCACCAGGGCGATCAGGCCGCCTGCCGCCGCCTCCGGGGAGATGTGGCCCACCGAAATGCCCGATGATCCGCCCGAAAACCGGCCGTCCGTGATCAGGGCGCACTTCTTGCCGAGGCCGGATCCCTTGAGGAACGCCGTCGGGTGCAGCATCTCCTGCATGCCCGGGCCGCCCGCCGGACCTTCGTAGCGGATCACCAGCACCTCGCCCGGCTGGATCTCCTTCTTGAGGATCGCCGACACGGCCTCCTCCTGGCTCTCCAGCACCCGCGCCGGGCCCTCGAAGTGCCACAGGTCCTCGTCGATGCCCGCCGCCTTGATCACCGCGCCGTTCTCGGCGAGGTTGCCGCGCAGGATCGCCAGGCCGCCGTCCTTCGTGTACGCGTGCTCGACGTCGCGGATGCACCCTCCCGCCGCGTCCGTGTCCAGCGAAGACCACCGGTTCGAGGTCGAGAACGCCTGCGTCGTGCGGACTCCGCCCGGTGCCGCGTGGAAGAGCTCCAGAGCAACAGCGGAAGGCGAGGAAGCCCGGATGTCCCAAGAACCGAGCCACGACTCGATGTCCGGGGAGTGGACCGACCGGACGTCGGTGTTCAGCAGGCCGCCGCGGTACAGCTCGCCGAGGATCGCCGGGATTCCGCCGGCCCGGTGGACGTCTTCCATGTGGTAGTCGGAGTTCGGCGCCACCTTCGACAGGCACGGCACGCGGCGGCCGATCGCGTCGATGTCGGCGATCGTGAAGTCGACCTCTCCCTCCTGGGCGGCGGCGAGGATGTGCAGCACCGTGTTGGTCGAGCCGCCCATCGCCATGTCGAGGGCCATCGCGTTCTCGAACGCCTCGCGAGTGGCGATCGAGCGCGGCAGGGCCGACTCGTCGTCGTTTTCGTACCAGCGCTTGCACAGCTCGACGACCGTGCGCCCGGCCTCCTCGAACAGCGCGCGGCGGGCGGCGTGCGTCGCCAGCGTGGAACCGTTGCCCGGCAGGGAGAGGCCCAGCGCCTCGGTGAGGCAGTTCATCGAGTTCGCGGTGAACATGCCGGAGCACGAGCCGCAGGTCGGGCAGGCCGAGCGCTCGACGATGTCCAGCCCGTCCTCGTCGACCTCGGGGCTGGCCGACGCGGCGATCGCCGTGATCAGGTCGGTCGGCGCCTGCGCGACACCGCCCACGACGACGGCCTTGCCGGCCTCCATCGGCCCGCCGGAGACGAACACGACCGGGATGTTCAGCCGCATCGCGGCGTTGAGCATGCCCGGGGTGATCTTGTCGCAGTTGGAGATGCAGACGAGGGCGTCGGCCTGGTGCGCGTTGACCATGTACTCGACCGAGTCGGCGATGATCTCGCGCGAGGGCAGCGAGTAGAGCATGCCGGAGTGGCCCATCGCGATGCCGTCGTCGACGGCGATCGTGTGGAACTCGCGCGCGACGCCGCCGGCTTCCTTGACCGCGCCGGCGACGATCTCGCCGAGGTCCTTGAGGTGCACGTGGCCGGGCACGAACTGGGTGTAGGAGTTGGCGATCGCCACGATCGGCTTGCCGAAGTCGCTGTCGGTCATGCCGGTGGCGCGCCAGAGCGAGCGGGCGCCGGCGGCGTTGCGGCCGTGGGTGGTGGTCCGGGAACGGAGAGGCGGCACGGCGAACTCCCAGGTCGGATGCGGGGCCAGGCGGAGGTCCGGGACGCTCCGGCGAAACTGGTCCTACCAATTTAGCCCACGGGTGCCCGGGGGTTACTCGCTGGGCGACGTCTCGGGCTTGGCCGGCTTGACGTCGTCGGCGCTCAGCAGGCCGCTCGGGTCGGCGACGAGACCCTCGCTGACCAGCGAAAGCACCGGCAGGTGCCGGGTACGCACGGTCGGCAGCGGCACCTTCGTGTCGTCCTCGAGCACGGCCTGGACGCGCGACTTCTTGGTGATCGCCAAGCCCTTCAGTGCCGACCACGGCACGTCGCGGTGGCCGAACATCGTGCGGACCGCCAGCCCCGAGCGCGTCGCGACCGTGCGGGTCCGGATCACGAACACCGCGAGCGCGATCGGGAAGATGTAGAGCCATTGCAGGTACGGGATCTCGCCGAGCGCGATCGGCGTCACGCAGATCGTCAGGAGGGCGATCGCCATGAACGACGTGCGGGGGATCCGGAAGACGGCCTTCCGGCCTTCGTCCTGCTCTTTTTCGGCCACCCCGAAATGGTGCACCGCCCCGCGGACCGGCCCGGACCCGGGTCGGACGCCAGTGACGTGCGCCGCCCACGTGTCCACGATGCGGACACGCCATCCCGCAGAGTTGACACCTGAGAGACCTTCGGACTAGCGTCAGCGTCGTGACACCGCTGACCGGCCTCGTACTTCCCAAGCGCGTCGACGCTTAGGGAAGACTTTCCGCTGCGTCGACGCGCGAACCCTCGTGCGACCTTACGGTCGGCGAGGGTTTTTTGTTGCCCTAGGGAAGAGATTCCCCGCCCCACCGCACCGATAGAGCTCAAAAAAGACCCGAACGAGTGACACCGAGACCCACGAGGCAGAACCGATGACCAGTGCCACGTCGCGCAGCGACGCGAAACCCGGGCCGACGCCCGGAACGCCCGGAGCACGTCCGAAGCCGGCGCCCCCGGCGGGAACCCCGGTGCGCGTCACCGGCGCGCAGTCCCTCGTGCGCTCGCTCGAGGCGGTCGGCGCCGAGGTGGTCTTCGGCATTCCGGGCGGCACCATCCTGCCCGCCTACGACCCGCTGCTGGACTCGACGAAGGTCCGCCACATCCTGGTCCGCCACGAGCAGGGCGCGGGCCACGCCGCCACCGGCTACGCGCAGGCCACCGGCAAGGTCGGCGTCTGCATGGCGACCTCGGGCCCCGGCGCGACCAACCTCGTCACCCCGCTGGCCGACGCGAACATGGACTCCGTCCCGGTCGTCGCCATCACCGGGCAGCAGTCCCGGGCGCTGATCGGCACCGACGCGTTCCAGGAAGCCGACATCTGCGGCATCACCATGCCGATCACCAAGCACAACTTCCTCGTCACGGACCCCGCGGAGATCCCGCGGACCATCGCCGAGGCGTTCCACCTGGCTTCGACGGGACGGCCCGGCCCGGTCCTGGTGGACATCCCCAAAGACGTGCTGCAGGAGATGACCTCGTTCTCCTGGCCGACCGAGCTGCGGCTCCCGGGTTACCGCCCGACGCTGCGCCCGCACGGCAAGCAGGTCCGCGAAGCCGCGAAGCTCATCGCGAAGTCGCGCCGCCCGGTGCTCTACGTCGGCGGCGGCGTCATCAAGGCGGACGCGCACGAGCAGCTGAAGCAGCTCGCCGAGCAGACCGGCATCCCGGTCGTCACGACGCTGATGGCGCGCGGCGCGTTCCCGGACTCGCACCCGCAGCACCTCGGCATGCCGGGCATGCACGGCTCGGTCGCCGCGGTCGCCTCGATGCAGCGCTCCGACCTCCTGATCGCGCTCGGCGCTCGGTTCGACGACCGGGTCACCGGCCAGCTGGAGTCGTTCGCGCCGGACGCCGCGATCGTGCACGCCGACATCGACCCGGCCGAGATCTCCAAGAACCGCAAGGCCGACGTGCCGATCGTCGGCGACTGCAAGGAGATCATCGGCGAGCTGATCACCGCGGTGACCACGGAGTTCGAGCACGGCGGCAAGCCCGACCTGACCGACTGGTGGACGCTGCTCGACGACTGGCGCAAGACCTACCCGGCCGGCTACGAGTGGCCCGACGACGGTTCGCTGTCGCCGCAGTACGTCATCGAGCGGATCGGCGAGCTCGTCGGCCCGGACGCGGTGTACGCCGCCGGTGTCGGCCAGCACCAGATGTGGGCCGCGCAGTTCGTCAAGTACGAGAACCCGCGTACCTGGATCAACTCCGGCGGTCTCGGCACCATGGGCTACGCGGTGCCCGCCGCGATGGGCGCGCAGTTCGGCGTCCCCGGCACGCCGGTGTGGGCGATCGACGGCGACGGCTGCTTCCAGATGACCAACCAGGAGCTGGCCACCTGCGCCATCGAGGGTGCGCCGATCAAGGTCGCCGTCATCAACAACGGCAACCTGGGCATGGTCCGGCAGTGGCAGAACCTCTTCTACTCGGAGCGGTACTCCAACACCGACCTCGGCACGCACAAGCACCGGATCCCGGACTTCGTGCTGCTGGCCGAGGCCCTGGGTTGTGCGGGCCTGCGCTGCGAGACGAAGGAAGACGTCGACGCCACCATCCGCCGGGCCATGGAGATCAACGACCGTCCCGTCGTGATCGACTTCGTGGTGGGGAAGGATGCCCAGGTGTGGCCGATGGTCGCCGCGGGCACCGGCAACGACGAGATCATGGCGGTCCGGGGCATCCGGCCGCTGTTCGACGACGACGAGGTTTCGGTGGAGACCACGGAAGCCGCCGCGGAAGGTGGCGAGCACTGAGATGACCGTCCACACGCTGAGTGTCCTGGTCGAGAACAAGCCCGGTGTGCTCGCGCGCGTTTCCGGCCTGTTCTCCCGCCGCGGTTTCAACATCGAGTCCCTCGCCGTCGGGCCCACGGAGAACCCCGAGGTGTCCCGCATGACGATCGTGGTCGCTGTCGAAGAGCTACCGCTCGAGCAGGTGACCAAACAGCTCAACAAGCTGGTCAACGTGATCAAGATCGTCGAGCTGGAGCAGTCGACCGCCGTGCAGCGCGAACTGCTGCTCGTGAAGGTTCGCGCCGACAACACCGTGCGCAGCCAGGTCCTCGAAACCGTCCAGCTCTTCCGCGCCAAGGTGGTGGACGTCTCCCCGGAGGCACTCACCGTCGAGGCCACCGGGACGTCCGACAAGATCGGTGCGCTGCTGCGGATGCTGGAGCCGTATGGCATCCGCGAGCTGGTGCAGTCAGGCATGGTCGCGGTGGGGCGGGGCGCCCGTTCCATCACCGCCACATCACCGCGTTAACGAAGTAAGTCAGGAAAGGAAGCAGTACCCCCATGGCAGTGGAAATCTTCTACGACGACGACGCCGACCTCTCGATCATCCAGGGGCGCAAGGTCGCTGTCATCGGCTACGGCAGCCAGGGCCACGCCCACTCGCTGAGCCTGCGCGACTCCGGCGTCGACGTCCGCATCGGCCTGCCCGAGGGGTCCAAGTCGCGGGCGAAGGCCGAGGAGCAGGGCCTGCGCGTGCTCACCCCAGCCGAGGCGTCGGCCGAGGCCGACCTGATCATGATCCTGGCTCCGGACACGAAGCAGCGCTTCATCTACGAGCAGGACATCGCGCCGAACCTCAAGGACGGCGACGCGATCTTCTTCGGGCACGGCTTCAACATCCGCTACGACCTGATCAAGCCGCCGGCCAACGTCGACGTCGCGATGGTCGCCCCGAAGGGCCCGGGCCACCTGGTCCGCCGCCAGTTCGTCGACGGCAAGGGCGTCCCCGCGCTCATCGCGGTCGAGCAGGACGCCTCCGGCAACGCCCAGGCGCTCGCCCTCTCCTACGCGGCCGCCATCGGTGGTGCCCGCGCCGGCGTCATCAAGACGACGTTCACCGAGGAGACCGAGACCGACCTCTTCGGCGAGCAGGCCGTGCTCTGCGGTGGCGCGTCCGCGCTGGTGCAGACCGGTTTCGAGGTGCTCACCGAGGCCGGCTACGCCCCGGAGATCGCCTACTTCGAGGTGCTGCACGAGCTGAAGCTGATCGTCGACCTCATGTACGAGGGCGGCATCGCGCGCCAGCGCTACTCGATCTCCGACACCGCCGAGTACGGCGACCTGACCCGCGGCCCGCGCGTCATCTCGCCGGCGGTCAAGGAAGAGATGAAGAAGATCCTCGGCGAGATCCAGGACGGCACGTTCGCCCGCGAATGGGTCGCCGAGGACGAGGCCGGCCGGCCGAACTTCACCAAGCTCGAGGAGCAGGGCAACCAGCACCCGATCGAGGCGACCGGCAAGAAGCTGCGCGACCTCATGTCGTGGGTGGACCGGCCGATCACCGAGACCGCCTGACGCTTTTCGCAACACCGTCTTGTTTCGCAAGACGCTGAAGGGGACGCCCGCTCGGGGCGTCCCCTTCAGTGCGTTCGGTGGTCGTTTCGCTACGCTTGCGACATGAGTGAGCAGCCGGTCGACGACAAGGCGCACATCCGGCACCACCTCGACTTCACGAAGGCCGAGTGGATCCGGGCCGAGCCGGAGGGCGTCACCCTCGACGACTGCGTCGAGTACGCCTTCATCGAGCACACCGACGGCGTCACCTACACCGCGATGCGGCAGTCGTCGAAGCCCGACGGCGTGATCCTCGTCTTCACGCCGGGGGAGTGGGACGCGTTCGTCAAGGGCGTCCGCGACGGCGAGTTCGACCTGCCCGAGGATCTCGCCGAGGCCTAGAGCTTCGCCGCCAGCGCGGGGATCGTGCCGAGGTCGCCGGCGATGCCGAGGTGGTCGCCGTAGTCGCGGGACTCGACGACCAGGCCGTCGCGCACGCGCATCGAGAAGATGTTGGCGATCCGCACCGGCTTCCCGGCGTACTCGCCCTGGTAGGCGAACTCGCCGATCAGCACCTCCGGATCGGTGCCCCGGTAGGTGACGAGGTCGGCGACCGCGAAGCCCGGGTTCATCGCCTTGCCCGCCTGGAAGTGCTCGCGGATCTCGTCGCGCGTCCGGATCACCGCGGAGCCCGGCAGGAACGGGTGCGTGACGTGGGTTTCTTCCGCGTACAGCTCGGGCAGCTCGTCCCAGCGCCCGCCCGCGACTCCGAAGACGAGCCGTTCGAGCACTGTGTCCGCGCTTTCCGGCGTGACGGCGGACAGCTCGCGCGGCGGCGCCTGCTCGTAAGCCCCGGCCAGCCGGCCGACGCCGTCGCGGATCGCGGCGAGCCGCAGGTAGTCGTGGTAGTCGCGGGAATGGACGATCAGGCCGTCCCGGATGCGCAGCACCTGGATGTTGGCCGTCGTGGTCGTCCGGCCGGTTTCGACGGACTCGGCGTCGTAGTCGTATTCGGCGACGATCACCTCGGGGTCCGTGGTCTCGTGGACGACCACGTTCTTGCGCTTGAGCCGGACCGCCCCGGCGAGGACGCCGGTGAACCGCTCGTGGACGGCGGCGCGGCCGTCCAGGCGCGTCGGGCGTGGCACGGCCTGCGGATGCTCGACGACGGTGTCTTCGGCGTAGAGCGCGGACAGCTCGCCGAACCGTCCTTCGCTGATGCCGTCGGACAGGGCGGCGAAGACGTCGCGGGGTTTGGTCATGGATTCTCCCAGTGGGCAAAACGGAGTCTGTAGTCCGTCTTTGACGATACGGACTACAGACTCCGGTTGTCTACAGGGAACGCAGGAGGTCGCGGGCGGCCGGCTGCTCGCACACCTCGGCCCACTTCTCCGGGGTGCTGTCGAAGAGCGCGTCCCGGGCCTCGAGGTCGGCGCCGTTCTCGACGAGGACGCGGACCGCCTCCAGGTGCCCGGACTGCGCGGCGAGGTGCAGGGCCGTGACGCCTTCGCCGTGGTTCGGGCCACCGAAGGTGCCGATTTGGTTCACGTCGGCGCCGAGGTCGAGGAGCGTGCGGATCGCGGCGACGCGCCCGGTCGCCGCCGCCCAGGTCAGGGCCGTGCCGCGGTAGACGTCGGCGTCCACGGCGGCGCCCCGCTCGACGAGCGTGCGCAGCGCCCGCGTGCGGTCGTTGCGCGCCGCCCACGACAGGGCTTCGTTCTTGGCCTCGACGGGGTCGTCGGCCGGGTGCCAGGCCGGGAAACCGCTGTGCGGGCGGTAAAAGCCCCGGTGTGCGCCGGCCGCGGGGTGACCCGGGCGCAGGAGCTCGTCGAGCAGGTCCGCGTCGCCGAGCCCGGCCGCGACACGCAGGTTGCCGGGTGCCCGGCTGTGGGGCGCGAGCTTCTCCGCGCCCTCGCGGTGACCCCAGAACAGCGCGACGACCAGGGGCGTGCCGCCGTCGCCGCGGGCGGAGACGTCGACCGGCGCCCCCGCGTCGAGCAACAGGTCGAGCAGGAGCGGGAGGTTGCTGTACGCGGCCTGGTGCAGCGGCGTCCAGCCGTGGACGTTGCCGCGGGCCGGATCGGCGCCGTGGTCGAGGAGGATCTTGCTGAGCCGCTCGTCGCAGGTGGCGCCGGCCATGCCGAGCAGGTCGTTGCCGTTGGTGCCGCGGGCGGTGACGAGCCCGGGGAACTCGCCGAGGAGCGTTTGCAGGGCTTCGGGGTCCCGTGCTTCGACCGCGCGGTACGCCCGCGCGAACGGCTCTCCACTGTCCACAAGGGACTTGACGTGGTCGCGGAGTTTGCGCCAGGAAACGAAACCGTGCTCGCGGGCGACGACCACGAGTGCGCCGTCCCGGTTCAGTGGCTGTCCCCAGCGCTCGAACGGCTCTCGCGCACCGGGGGTGTCGTCCTCGGCGGACGCGAGCAGGCCGAGCGCGCGTTCGGCGTAGTAGTGGACGTCCTGGTGGTACGGGTGCTGCAGCGTTTCGCCGTGTTCCGTGACGCGCCGGACGTACGCCTGGAGCTTCGGCCAGCTCGGGAAACCGTGGTCGCGGGCGATCCGGAACTGCGCTTCGGAGAGCTTGACGCCTTCGGCGCGGGCGAGGTCCTTCGCGCGTTTGCGGAGCTGGTCCAGGCTGGGTTTGGCGGGCAGCGTGCCCATGGTGCCTCCTTTCCTCGAGCGCCCGTGGTCCGCCGGCACCGGGCAGGAAAGAAGGTGCGGAGCTGGTGGTGCGGTGCTGCGGGGGTGGGCTCGGCCCTTTCCGCGGACGGGACGCGGCCCTCACCGCGTCCCGCCAGCGTACCTCGATCACGGCAGGAGATCGGCCAGCCTGCGGTAGGAATCCGGGGTGCGGGCCAGTACCTGGACGCAGACGTGGTCGGCGCCCGCGTCGAGGTGGGCCCGGATCCGGTCGGCCACCGCCTGTTCGCCGGTCGCGACGACGGCGTCGACCAGGCGGTCGCTGCCGCCGTCGGCCAGGTCCTCCTCCGTGAAGCCGAGCCGGCGCAGGTTCGCCTGGTGGTGCGGCGCCTGCCGGACGTAGAGATCCACGTGCTCCCGGGCCACCGAAGGGAAATCGTCCAGGACCACGGCCTGTTCGACCGCCAGGTACTTGTCCGGCCCGAGCCGTTCCCGGGCCGACGCCGTGTGCTCCGGCGGGACGAAGTACGGGTGGGCACCGTCAGTGCGCTCGGCCGCCAGGTCCAGCAGCTTCGGGCCCAGTGCCGCGAGGACCCGGCGGGGTCGCGGGGACGGCTGCGGCAACCCCGGCAGCTCGGCCGCGTCCATCCCGTCGAGGTACTCGCGCAAGGCCGTCAGCGGTCGCGCGCCCGGCCGGTGCCCGCCGAGGCCCGCGATGAACCGGCCCGGGTAGGCCTCGCCCAACGCGCGGATGGCGCCTTCCGCCGCCAGCGGGGACCGCTGGTCGAACCGCGCGACCCCGGTGGCGACGGTCAGCTTCGACGTCGCCGCGAGCAGCAACCCCGCCTGCGTGAACGCCTCCCGGCCGGCGTACTCGCCGAACCAGATCGCGTCGAAGCCGAGTTCCTCCACTTCGGCGGCTGTTTCGCGCAGCTCGGTGATCGGGGCGCCGTCGAAGAAACGCCAGATTCCCACGCTCATCGGAGCACCTCCGGGGCCAGGTCGAGCAGGACGTCCACAGTGGACTCGAAGGTGGCCGCCGACGGGGTCAGCAGCACGTGGTCCGCGCCCGCGTCGAGCAGCTCGTCCAGGCGCTTCGCGATGGTGCCGGCGTCACCCCACAGGACGAGGTCGTCGACGAAGCGGTCGCTCGGCCCGGCGATGTCGGAATCGGTGTAGTCGAGCCGTTTCCAGCCCGCGAGGTAGACCGTGACGGAGTACTCGCGCGACTGAGCCACGCGGCGCCGCACGCTCTCGCGGGCGTCCTCGCGGCTGCCGAGCAGCACGGTCTGCTGCGGGATCAGCAGCTTGTCCGGCCCGAGGATCTCCCGCGCGTACGGCGTGTGCGAGACGGGCTGGGCGAACGGGTGCGCGCCGTCGGCGTGGTCGCGCGACAGCTCCAGCATCCGTGGCCCGACGGCGGCCAGCACGCGCGGAAACGCCACCGGCGAGGGGCTTTCGGCCGCGGCGGCGTCCATTTCGGACAGATAGTCCCGCATCCGGTCGATCGGCCGGTAGTCCTCGCCGAGCTTCGCCGCCTGGAACGCGTGCCCGACGCCGATGCCGAGCACGAACCGGCCCGGGTGGGCCTGGGCGAGCGTCGCCCCGCCCTTGTGCGCGGTCGTCCCGCGCCGCAGCCAGGTGTTCGCGATGCCGGTGCCGAGCACGACCTCCGGCACCGAAGCGAGCAGGTCGCCGAAGTGGGCGAACACCTCGCGGGAGCCGGGTCCTTCGCCGCTCCAGACCGAGCGGTAGCCGGCGCCGGCGAGACGGCGGGTGGCCCCGCGCTCGACGTCCGGGGGCGGTTGCAGGGGCGCGCTCGGCAACCAGGCGCCGATCGCGCCGAGCCGGGCCCGCGTGTCTTCGACCAGGGTCATCCTCGTTCCCTCCAGTAATGTGAGGCTGCCTCCGGTTAATATACGGAGGCAGCCTCCGATTGGCTACCCGGTAGGGTCGGAAGGGCGATGACCGAAGTGAAGCCGATGCGCGCGGACGCCCGCCGCAACTACGAGCGCCTCCTGGAAGAGGCGCAGCGCGCCTTCGCCGAACACGGCGTCGAGGCGTCGCTGGAAGACATCGCGCGCCGCGCCGGGGTCGGCATCGGCACGCTCTACCGGCACTTCCCGACGCGGGAGGCCCTGCTCGAGACGCTGCTGCGGGCCCGGTTCGACGCCCAGGCCGAGCGCGCGCGTGAACTGCTCACCGATCCCGGGGCCCTGGCCGCGCTGCAGACCTGGCTGGCCGGGCTCGGCGACGCCACCGGCACGTTCCGCGGCCTGGTGGAACTGACCGCCGACGCGCTCAGCGACGAATCATCCCGTTTGTACGCGTCGTGCCACGCCATGCGCGAGGCCGGTTCCCATCTGGTGGAACGCGCGAAACGCGAAGGCGAGCTTCGCGCCGACGTCACGACGAACGAGCTTCTTCTCTTGCTGCACGCGGCATCCTGGGCGGGTGGGCACCTGCCGGGCCCGGGAGGCATGCAGCGCCTCCTGGCTCTTGTTTTCGAGGGATTACGAGCGAGTTAACACCGTGAGAAGCCAGCAGGTGGCCCAGCGGGTTAAACTCCGCCTCGACCGGGGCACAACGGCGTGCTGAGACCCTTATGTCGACCCAAAGCGTCCTGGAAGACCAGATAGTGGGAGCCGCATCGTGAGCAAGCCCAACAAGCCCGTCGTTCTCATCGCGGAGAAGCTCGCCCCCTCCGTGCTGAGTGTCTTCGGTGACGAGGTGGAGGTCCGGCACGTCGACGGCACGGACCGGTCCGCGCTGCTCGAGGCGGTGAAGAGCGCCGACGCGCTGCTCGTGCGCTCCGCGACGAAGGTCGACGCCGAGGTCTTCGGCGCCACGACGCAGCTCAAGGTCGTCGCCCGCGCCGGCGTCGGCCTCGACAACGTCGAGGTCCCCGCCGCCACCGAGCGCGGCGTCCTGGTCGTCAACGCGCCGACGTCGAACATCGTGTCCGCCGCCGAACACGCCGTGGCGCTGCTGCTGGCCGTCGCGCGCCGGGTCCCGGCCGCCAGCCAGAGCCTGCGCGCCGGCGAGTGGAAGCGCAGCTCGTTCTCCGGCGTGGAGCTGCAGGGCAAGACCATCGGCGTGGTCGGCCTCGGCAAGATCGGCCAGCTGTTCGCCCAGCGCCTCGCCGCGTTCGACACGCACATCATCGCCTACGACCCCTACGTCTCGGCCGCGCGCGCGGGCCAGCTCGGCATCGAGCTCGTCACCCTCGACGAGCTGCTGTCGCGCGCCGACGCCATCTCCATCCACCTGCCGAAGACCCCGGAGACCAAGGGCCTCATCGACGCCGAGGCGCTGAAGAAGACCAAGCCGGGCGTCATCATCGTGAACGCCGCCCGCGGCGGGCTGATCGTCGAGCAGGACCTGGCCGACGCGCTGCGCTCGGGCCACGTCGGCGGCGCCGGCATCGACGTCTTCGTCACCGAGCCGACCACGTCCAGCCCGCTGTTCGAGCTGGACAACGTCGTCGTGACGCCGCACCTGGGCGCGTCGACGGCCGAGGCGCAGGACCGCGCGGGCACCGACGTCGCGAAGTCCACGCTGCTGGCGCTGCGCGGCGACTTCGTGCCGGACGCGGTGAACGTCTCCGGCGGCGGCGCGGTGGGCGAGCACGTCCGCCCGTACCTGTCGCTGACGCAGAAGCTCGGCCAGCTGCTCACCGCCCTGAACCCGACGGCGCCGGCATCGGTGACCGTGCAGGTCAAGGGCGAGATCTCCAGTGAAGACACCGCCGTGCTGCAGCTGGCGGCGCTGCGCGGGGTGTTCACCGGCGTGGTCGAGGACCAGGTCACGTTCGTCAACGCGCCGCAGCTGGCGGAGAAGCTGGGCGTGCAGGTCGAGCTGGAGACCGAGACGGAGAGCCCGAAGTTCCGCAGCCTGGTCACGGTGCGCGCGGTGCACGCCGACGGCGCGGTGCTGACCGTGTCCGGCTCGGTCACCGGCAAGGACGAGGTCGAGAAGCTGGTCGAGGTCAACGGCCGCGGGTTCGACCTGCGGGCCGAGGGCACCGTCCTGCTGGTCGAGTACGGCGACCGCCCGGGTGTCATGGGCCGCGTCGGGACGCTGCTCGGCGAGGCCGGCATCAACATCGAGGCCGCGCAGATCAGCCAGACGACCGACGGCTCCGACGCGGTGATGCTGCTGCGCGTCGACCGCCACATCGACGCCCACCTGCTGGAGCCGATCGGCGCTTCGGTCGGGGCGCACACGATCCGCGCCGTCGACTTCAACTGACGCGAAGCACCACAAAGGCCCCCTCGCCGTTCGCGGTGAGGGGGCCTTCGCGCGCAATCACATCTGGATAACGGAGTCCTTTGCCTACGTAAGTAGGTGTTTTGGGGCATTAGGTTCTCTCCGCGAGGTCGAACCACGCGCCGTCGAGGGCACGGCGCGGTCGCCGTGCTTCACCGTCGGGGGTGCTAGGAGCGGCTGGCAGGTTCGGGTCCAGACCTCGAGTAAGGGGCCGACTCATGAGCAGATCCCGCTTACCCGCTCGCGTAACGACGGCGTTGTTCGCCGTCGTGCTGGCGGCCGCGCTCGGGGCGCCGGTCGCGAGCGCCGCTGACGCACCTCTCGCCGACGGAGTGGCGCCCGCGAAGATCGACGCGAACCTGCAGGGCAAGGTCGCGCCGCGGCTGGGTGCCGCGCAGGGCCGCGTCACCGCGTTCGTCGAGCTGGCCAAGAAGCCCGCCGTCGACGCGTTCACCGCCGCGCAGCCGCAGGGCAAGGACCAGGCCAAGCGCGCCGCCAAGGCCGCCAAGGCCGACACCGCCGCCGCCGTGGACTCGGTCCTCGGGCAGCTGCGGTCCGCCGACGCCAAGCCGCAGGTCGTCACCCGGACCGCCAACGCCGTCCCCGGCGTGGTCGTCACGGCCGACGCCGCGAAGCTGCGCGAGGTCGCCAAGCGCGCGGACGTCGTTTCGGTGCGCACGGTCGTGCCGAAGACCCGCACCAACGCCAGCGCCGAGCAGCTGACCAACACGCTCGCCGCGTGGCAGCAGACCGGCAAGTTCGGCGACGGCGTCCGCGTCGGCGTCATCGACGACGGCATCGACTACACCCACGCCGACTTCGGCGGCCCCGGCACGCCGGCCGCGTACAAGAGCGTCGACAGCACCAAGCCGACCCCGCTCTTCCCGAGCGCCAAGGTCGTCGGCGGCACCGACCTCGTCGGCAACGACTACGACGCCGCGACGCCCGGCAAGACCACCCCGGCGCCGGACCCGAACCCGCTGGCCTGCGGTGAGCACGGCACGCACGTCGCCGGCACCATCGGCGGCTTCGGCGTCACCGCCGACGGCAAGACCTTCAAGGGCGACTACAAGAAGCTGGACGCCAAGAAGGTCGACGCGATGCAGATCGGCCCGGGCACGGCGCCGAAGTCGCTCCTCTACGCCATCAAGGTCTTCGGCTGCGCGGGCTCGACGAACGTCACCTCGCAGGCGCTGGACTGGGCGCTCGACCCGGACGGCGACGGCGACTTCACCGACCACCTCGACATCGTCAACCTGTCGCTGGGCTCCGACTTCGGCGCGCCGGACGACCCGGACTCGCTGTTCGTGCGCAAGCTCGCCGCGAACAACGTGCTCCCGGTGATCTCCGCGGGCAACGGCGGCGACATCAACGACATCGCCGGCTCGCCGGGCAACACGCTCGAGGCGCTCACCGTCGCCAGCACCCGCGACGCGGGCGTCCTGCGCGACGCCGCCGAGGCCACCGCGCCGACCGCGGCCAAGGGCCAGAAGACCGGGCAGTACAGCCAGAACTACACCGGCTACGACACGCTGAACCTGACCGCGCCGGTCGTGGCGCTGTCCGCGGCGAACAACGCGGGCTGCGCGCCGTACTCCGCGGCGGACAAGGCGAAGGCTGCCGGCAAGTTCGTCTGGCTGGAGTGGGACGACAACGACTCGACCCGCGCCTGCGGTTCGGCGGCCCGGGCGAACAACGCCCAGGCGGCCGGGGCGAAGGGTGCGCTGCTGTCGTCCACTTTGGAGCACTTCAGCGCCGGCATCGCGGGCAACGCGGCGATCCCGGTGTTCCAGTTCACCGGTTCCGCGACGAAGACGCTGCGCGCGGCGCTGACCGCGGGCACGCTGCAGGTCCGGCTCTACGGCGCCGGGCGCGCCTCGATCCAGACCTACGACAAGACCATCGTGGACACCCCGAGCTCGTTCACCTCGCGCGGCACCCGCGGCCCGGCGCTCAAGCCGGACGTCGCCGCGCCGGGTGACACGATCACCTCGGCGTTCCGCGGCAGCGGCAACGGCCGGACCGTGCTCTCGGGCACGTCGATGGCCGCCCCGCACACCGCGGGCATCACCGCGCTGGTCCGCCAGTCCCACCCGGACTGGTCGGTCGAGGAGGTCAAGGCGTCGGTCGTCGACACCGCCGGCCACGACGTCGGCGACGGCGCGGGCCACACCTACGCGCCGCAGCGCGTCGGCAGCGGCCGGATCGACGCCAAGGCGGCGCTGGACAACCAGGTGCTCGCCTACGTCCAGGACGACCCGGGCGCGGTGAGCGTCAGCTTCGGCACGGTCGAGGCCTCCGGGCCGGTGACGCTGTCGAAGACGATCAAGCTGGTGAACAAGGGTGTCACGCCCGCCGAGTACACCGTGGGCTACCAGGCGGTCAACGCGCTGCCGGGTGTCGAGTACACAGTGGACAAGCAGTCGGTGAAGCTGACCCCGCGCGGCACCGCCAAGGTCAAGGTGACGCTCAAGATCACCGACCCGAAGGCGCTGCGCAAGGTCATGGACCCGACCATGCAGGCCACCCAGGCCGGCCTGGCGCGGCAGTTCGTCGCCGACGCTTCGGGCCGCGTCGCCTTCACGCCCACCAGCGGGGCCAAGGTTCCGCTGCGGGTTTCGGTCTACGCCGCGCCCAAGCCGGTGTCGACGATTTCGACGCCGCAGTCGGTGAAGTTCGGCGCCGACGCGACCCAGGGTGTGCTGAACCTGAGCGGCAAGGGTGTCGACCAGGGCTCCGGCGCGCAGCGCTACCGCTCGCTGATCAGCGTGCTCGAGCTGCAGGCGGAGTCCCCGCAGCTGCCCGAGTGCGACGCGGACGTGGTCACCGACTGCACGGTGAACAAGACCGCGAAGGGCGGCGACCTCCGCTACATCGGCGCGGCGTCCACCGCGCCGCTGGCGAAGGAGCAGGGTGAGCCGGAGAACGCGATCCTCGCGTTCGGCCTGTCCACCTGGGGCGACTGGGCGAACATCGGCAGCAACACCTCGCCGTTCGTCGACATCGACACCACCGGGGACGGGACGCCGGACTTCGAGACCTACGTGACCAAGGCGACGGCCACGGACGTCCTGCTGGCCGTCACGGTCGCGCTGACCCCGGGCTTCCCGCAGGTCGACGTGCAGGCCGTCAACGGCCAGCTCGGCGACGTCGACACGAACGTGTTCGACACGAACGTGATCACGCTGCCGGTTTCCCTGGCGGCGCTGGGCATCGACGCGGGTGCCGACAGCCACCGCATCTCCTACACGGTGGGGGTGAGCGGTTTCTACGTCGCGCCGGGCACGACGAACGGGCTGATCGACTACGTCGGCACGCCGCTGTCGTTCGACGCGCTCGCGCCGGGCTACTCGGTGCAGGGCGGCGGCGACGCCGCACTGGGCTACGTCGCGAAGCCGGGAACGGCGCTGGTCGTGAACCGGAACGCCGCCTCGGCCGCGGCCGACGGGGCACTCGGGCTGCTCGCCATCGAGCACCACAACGCCGCGGGCAACCGGGCGAACGTGGTCAAGGTGGACGCCGCCCAAGGTGCCCGGCCGGGCAACGACCGTCAGCCGATCGGGGCTGGTCACCGCTAGTCGGCGGCAAGATCGATCTGTGCAGGAACCGGGGCGTCTCCGGCGGGTTTCCGCCTGGGGCGCCCCGCTCTTGTTAACCCGATCGGGTGTCTCACCCTGCGGGAGGATGCGGCATAAGGGTGGTGCGGCTACGGCCGTTTGTCTACGGCCGGTAACCTTCCGGCTGCTGGCGTTTTGTTGCGGTGGGCCATCGGTGCATCCGGTGGCCTCGTCGACGGAGGTGTGTGGATGCGGCTCGCGGTGATCCCAGGAGACGGGATCGGGCCCGAGGTGGTCTCCGAGGCGTTGAAGGTGCTCGGCGAGGTAGTACCTACGGCGGAGATCACGAACTACGACCTCGGCGCCGCGCGGTGGCACGCGACGGGTGAGCTGCTCCCGGAGTCGGTGCTGGGCGAACTGCGCCAGCACGACGCGATCCTGCTGGGCGCGGTCGGCGACCCGTCGGTACCGAGCGGCATCCTCGAGCGCGGCCTGCTGCTGCGCCTGCGGTTCGAAATGGACCACCACGTCAACCTGCGCCCGGCGCGGCTGTACCCGGGTGTCCGGGGACCGCTGGCCGACGCGGGCGACGTCGACATGGTCGTCGTGCGGGAAGGGACCGAGGGCCCGTACGCGGGTACCGGCGGCCTGATCCGCAAGGACACCGAGCACGAGATCGCGACGGAGGTCAGCGTCAACACGGCGTTCGGCGTCCGCCGTGTCGTCGCCGACGCGTTCAACCGCGCCGAGCTCCGCCCGCGCAAGCACCTGACGCTGGTGCACAAGACCAACGTGCTGTCGTTCGCCGGCTCGCTGTGGTCGCGGATCGTCGAAGAGGTCTCGCTGGAGCACCCGGACGTGACGGTCGCTTATTCGCATGTGGACGCGGCGACCATCCACCTGGTGACCGACCCGTCCCGGTTCGACGTGATCGTGACGGACAACCTGTTCGGCGACATCATCACCGACCTCGCGGCGGCGGTGACGGGCGGAATCGGCCTGGCGGCGAGCGGCAACCTGGACATGACCCGCCGCAACCCGAGCATGTTCGAGCCGGTCCACGGCTCGGCGCCGGACATCGCGGGCCAGGGCCTGGCCGACCCGACGGCGGCGGTCCTTTCGGTAGCGCTGCTGCTGGACCACCTGGGCCAGAAGGAAGCGGCCCGGCGGATCGAGGCGTCGGTGGCGTTCGACTTGGCGACGCGGGACCAGGCTTCGCCGGGTGCGACGACGGCTGTCGGGGACCGGTTGGCGGCGCTGGTTTCTTCCAACGTGCGCACGGGCTGAGGTTTTCGGCTTCGGGAGAGCCCCGCACCCTGGTGGTGCGGGGCTTTTTCGTGCGTCCGGCGTTCCCGGATGGTGGGAGCTTGACCCAAGTTGTGGACTTCCCCGGAAACCCTGTGGCATGATGCGACCGTGACCAGCTTCGCGATCATTATCATCGAGCGCGCCGGACGGTAGCTCCACAAGAGCACCCGGCGCGCAACCTCTCGCACCCATGCGGGAGGTTTTTTTGTTGCCTCGAAACGCCCGAACTCGCTAGGAGAAGACCGTGACCCGCCAGGAGCCCGCCGATACCCCCCTCGGCGATGCCTTCCACCTCTACGACACGACCCTGCGCGACGGTGCGCAGCGTGAGGGCATCTCCTACTCCGTCCAGGACAAGCTGGCCGTCGCGCGGCTGCTGGACGAGCTGGGCGTCGGGTTCATCGAAGGCGGCTGGCCGGGGGCGCTCCCCAAGGACACGGAGTTCTTCTCCCGCGCCGCGAAAGGCGAGCTGAAGCTGAACCACGCGGCCCTGGTCGCGTTCGGGGCCACTCGCAAGGCCGGCACCACCGCCGAGGCCGATCCGCAGGTCCGGGCCCTCCTCGAGAGTGAAGCCCCGGTCGTCACGCTCGTCGCCAAGTCCGATCTGCGCCACATCGAACGCGCCCTGCGCGTGGACGTCGACGAAGCCTGCGCGATGGTCAAGGACACCGTCGCCTTCCTCGTCAAGGAAGGCCGGCGCGTCTTCCTCGACGCCGAGCACTTCTTCGACGGCTACGCGTACTCTCCCGAAACCTCCCTCAAGGTCCTCGACGCCGCCGCGCACGCGGGCGCCGACGTCCTCGTCCTCTGCGACACCAACGGCGGTCAGCTGCCGCTCGGGCTCGCCGAGACCGTCGGGACCATCAAGGAAAAGACCGGGTTCCGTCTCGGAATCCACTGTCAGGACGACACTTCCTGCGCCGTGGCGAACTCCGTCGCCGCGGTGCAGGCCGGCGTGACGCACGTCCAGTGCACCGCCAACGGTTACGGGGAGCGGGCCGGCAACGCCGACCTCTTCGCCGTGACGGGAAACCTCGTGACCAAGCTCGGCATGGACGTCCTCCCGACCGGAGGAGCGGCCGAGCTGACCCGGGTCTCCCATGCTCTTGCCGAAATCGCGAACCTCGCCCCCTACTCCCACCAGGCTTACGTAGGGGCGTCGGCTTTTGCCCACAAGGCAGGGCTGCACGCGAGCGCGATCAAGGTGGATCCGTTGTTGTACAACCACATCGATCCGTCTTCCGTCGGCAACGACATGCGGGTGCTGGTCACCGAGATGGCCGGCCGGGCCAGCCTCGAGCTCAAGGGACGTGAGCTCGGGGTCGACCTCGCCGGCCGGCCCGAAGCGCTGACGAGCGCCATCACGAAGGTCAAGCGCCTCGAAGCGGAAGGCTGGTCGTTCGAAGCGGCCGACGCCTCCCTCGAGCTCCTGCTCCGCCAGGAGGCCGACGTCCCCGCCGAGGCGCCGTTCGAGCTCGAGTCCTACCGCGTGGTCCTCGACCACCGCCCGGACGGCGAGGTGATGGCCGAGGCGACGGTCAAGGTGCACGTCGGCGGCCAGCGCGTCATCGCCACCGCCGAGGGCATCGGCCCGGTGCACGCGCTCGACGCCGCGCTGCGGAAGGCGCTCTCCCCGCACCTGTCCTGGTTGGACAGTGTGGACCTGGCCGACTACAAGGTCCGCATCCTCCAGGGCCACCCGGGCACCGACGCGGTGACGCGCGTGCTGGTCGAGAGCACCGACGGCGAACGCGAGTGGACCACCGTCGGGGTGCACGGCAACATCGTCGAGGCCAGCTGGCTGGCCCTCTGCGACGCGCTCGTCCACAAGAGCACCACCGTGGCCCCGGTCACCACCCGGCCGGACGTAGACTGACCGAGTGCGCCTAGCCCGTATTGCTCATCCCGGTGGAGTCGCGTTCGCTTCGGTCGAAGGGGACGGTGACGACGCCCAGGTCCTGGAGATCGCCGAGCACCCGTTCGGCCAGCCCAACTTCACCGGCAAGCGGTGGCCGCTGGCCGACGTCCGGCTGCTCGCGCCGATCCTGCCGTCCAAGGTGATCGCCGTCGGCCGCAACTACGCCAAGCACGCGGCCGAGTTCGGCAACGAGGTGCCCAGCGCCCCGATGCTGTTCCTCAAGCCGTCGACCACGGTCGTCGGCCCGAACGCGGCCATCCGCCGTCCGTCGAACGTCGGCCGCGTCGACTTCGAGGGCGAGCTGGCCATCGTCATCGGCCAGCCGGTGAAGAACGTGCCCGCCGCCCGCGCCGCGAGTGCGATCCTCGGCTACACCGTGGCCAACGACGTCAGCGCGCGCGACCTGCAGAAGGCCGACGGCCAGTGGGGCCGCGCCAAGGGCTTCGACACGTTCTGCCCGCTCGGGCCGTGGATCGAGACGTCGCTCGACGCGTCCGACCTGTCGCTCAAGGCCGAGGTCGACGGCGAACTCAAGCAGGACGGCCGCACGTCCGACCTCGTCCACAAGATCCCCGAGCTGGTCGAGTTCGTCTCCGGCGTCATGACGCTGCTGCCCGGCGACGTGATCCTGACCGGCACGCCCGAGGGCGTCGGCCCGATCGAGGGCGGCCAGAGCGTCTCGATCACCATCGAAGGCATCGGCACCCTGACCAACCCGGTCGAGAACATCTAGTCCCCGCTTTCGAATCAGCGCTGTGCCGGCTCCATCGGCCGCCGGGCGAACGCCGGAGCGTGCTCCGGCCGCAGCCCGAGGCCGAGGAGCCGGGCCGGGAAGTACGACAGCCGCGGGAACCGCGCGAACGCCTTGATCATCGCCATCGGCGGGCCGTTGCGCTTGCCGGTCATCACCCCGCGCACCACGGTCCGGTGCATCAGGCGCTGCAGCCCCTGCACCATCAGCGTCGGCGCCAGCCGCCGCGAACGCACCTTCGCCAGGTCCGCCGGCGACGGGCGGCCGCGCCGCAGCGGCTCGGCCAGCAGCGTCGCCGCCGCGACCGCGTCCTGCACCGCCAGGTTGATGCCGACCCCGCCGATCGGCGACATCGCGTGCGCGGCGTCGCCGATGCAGAGCAGGCCGTCGGTGTGCCACCTGCGCAGCAGGTTGAGCCGCACGTCGAGGAACTTGACGTCGTCCATCGTCTTCAGCTCGTCCACGCGGTCGTGGAACTCGGGGCAGATCCGCGTCACGTTCTCCCGGAACGCCTCGATGCCGTGGTCGCGCAGGTCTTCGCCCTTCGGCGCGAGGTAGGCGACCTGGTAGAAGTCCGGCCGGGGGAGCGGCACCGCGAACCGGCGGTCCCGCATCTTCGGCAGCAGCATGTTTCCGGCCTCGCCGTCGCCGCGGGAAAGCCGGAACCACCAGACGTCGAACGGGCAGTCGTACTCGCGGGGCACCAGACCGGCCTCACGCCGGGCCAGCGACCAGCGTCCGTCGGCCGCGATCACCAGGTCGGCGCGGATCTCACCGGTCTCGCCTGTCGCTGTGCGGTAGGTGACGCCGGCGACGCGCCCGTGCTCCCGGACCAGGCCGGTGCACTCGGTCTCCATCCGCTGGACGAACGTCGGCTCCTTGCGCGCGCTCTCGGCGAGCAGGTCGAGGAAGTCCCACTGCGGCACCATCGCGATGTACGGGTGGGGGACCTTCAGCCGGGTGAAGTCGGCCAGCTTCATCAGCGTGCCGTCCTCCTCGGGGAAGCCCGCGGCGGTCAGCTCACTGTGCGGCAGCGCGTGGAACTTCTCGCCGAGGCCCAGCTCGTCGAGCAGCGTGAGCGTGGACGGGTGGACCGTGTCCCCGCGGAAGTCGCGCAGGAAGTCCGCGTGCTTCTCCAGCACCGTCACCTCGACGCCGGCCCGTGCCAGCAGGAGCCCGGTGACCATCCCGGCCGGCCCGCCACCGATGACGACGCAGCCCGTGCGCTCGGTCATCTCCACCATCTCCCCATCTATTCATCGCTTGTTGAATAAGTTGAGGATGCACCCGGCCGGTCCCCGGCGTCAAGCGATGTGGCGACGGATACGCTGATCGGGCTATGAGTGAGACATCGGTGGTACGCGCGCGCTTCTGTCCTTCGCCGACCGGCACCCCGCACGTCGGGCTGATCCGCACGGCGCTGTTCAACTGGGCCTTCGCCCGGCACAACCAGGGGCAGCTGGTCTTCCGGATCGAAGACACCGACGCCGCCCGCGACTCGCAGGAGTCCTACGAGCAGCTGCTCGACGCCCTGCGCTGGCTCGGCATCGACTGGGACGAGGGCCCGGAGGCCGGCGGCGAGTACGGGCCGTACCGCCAGAGCGAGCGGCGGGCGATCTACGCCGACGTCGCCGCGAAGCTCCTCGAAGCGGGGGAGCTGTACGAGGCGTTCTCCACCAACGAGGAGGTCGAGGCGCGCCGCAAGGCGGCCGGCCTGGACCCGAAGCTGGGCTACGACAACTTCGACCGCGACCTCACCGACGAGCAGCGCGCCGCGTACCGCGCCGAGGGACGCGCGCCGGTGCTGCGCCTGCGCATGCCCGCGAAGGACCTCGCGTGGACCGACCTGGTCCGCGGCGACATCAGCTTCCCGGGGGGCACGATCCCGGACCCGGTGCTGGTGCGCGCCAACGGCGAGCCGCTCTACACGCTGACCAACCCGGTCGACGACGCGCTGATGAAGATCACGCACGTCCTGCGCGGCGAGGACCTGCTGCCCTCGACGCCCCGCCAGATCGCGCTCTACGAGGCGCTGGAGCGCGTCGGCGTGGCGGAGTTCACGCCGGAGTTCGGCCATTTGCCGTACGTCATGGGCGAGGGCAACAAGAAACTGTCCAAACGCGACCCTTCGTCGAACCTCTTCAACTACCGCGACCGCGGCTTCATCCGCGAGGGCCTGCTCAACTACCTGGCCCTGCTCGGCTGGTCGATCGCCGACGACCGCGACGTCTTCAGCGTCGAGGAAATGATCGCCGCCTTCGACGTCACCAAGGTCAGCGCCAACCCGGCGCGTTTCGACGTCAAGAAGGCCGAAGCCATCAACGGCCAGCACGTGCGGGCGTTGCCGGCGGCCGAGTTCGTGAACCGCGTCACGCCCTATCTGGTCACCGCGGGTGTCCTTCCGGAATCGCCGAGCGAGGACCAGCTGGCCCGGGTGACCGCGATCGCGCCGTTGGTCCAGGAACGCGTCACGGTGCTTTCGGACGCGCCCGCGATGGTGCGTTTCCTCTTCGTTGCCGAAGACGACTTCGCGCCCGAAGAGGACGCGGCGGCGAAAAACCTCGGCGAAGCCGCGCAGCCGGTGCTCGCCGCGGCGGTCGCCGCGCTCGAAGCGCTGCCGTCGTGGGAGACCGAGGCCATCGAGCAGGCCCTCAAGGACGCCCTTGTGGACGGTCTGGGTCTCAAGCCCCGCAAGGCTTTCGCGCCGGTTCGCGTCGCCGTGACCGGCCGGACCGTTTCCCCGCCGCTGTACGAGTCGATGGAGCTGCTCGGCCGCGACGTCTCTTTGGGACGTCTTCGCCGGGCATTAGTCGGATAACCGAAAGAAGACGGCTCGCCAACTGGGAGTAGAGCGACTGCGCCGGAACAGGCGAGCGGCAATCACCTCTTTGGCAGCGTCGCGAACGCTGCCGTTGCCCTAGCCTCACTGGGTGGATTTCGCTTTGGCACCCCGGACCCCGTCGCGAACCGTCCCCGCCGAGGCGGCGCCCGAGCCCTGGGCGCCGCCGGCGCTGCGGCTGGTGTGCCTCGACATCGACGACACCCTGATCGACTGCACCGCCGCGATCCGCCGGAGCCTCCACATCCTCACCGGCCGGGGCGACCTGTGGCCGTTGTGGGACCTGATCACCGAGGAGCACGTCGCCCTCGTCGTCGCCGGTGAGATCGACTACACGACGATGCACCAGCGGCGCACCGACTGCTTCCTCGCGGAGATCGGCATCCTCGCCGACGACGAGCAGGTGAGCTCGTTCGAACGTCGCCGAAGAGAGCTGCTCGACCACTCCTGGCAGCTGTTCGGCGACGTCCTCGACTGCTTGGAATGGCTGCGCGCCGCGGGCTTGCTGCTCGCCGCCGTGACCAATGCTTCGGGTGTCCACCAGCGCAAGAAAATCGCCGACCTGGGGCTCGCGCCGTTCTTCGACCACGTCGCCATCGCCGGCGAGCTCGGGGTGGCGAAACCCGATCCGGTGATGTTCCACACGGTCTGCCTCGGCCTGGGCTGCGCACCTGCCCAGGCCGTTCACGTCGGGGACAAGCTCGACACGGACGCGATCGGCGCCCGCGACGCCGGCCTGGGCGCGGTGTGGCTCGACCGCGACGACATCGGCGAGCGCGCGCCCGAGGGCGTCCACCGGGTGGCGGGCCTGGCCGAGCTGCCTGAGCTGCTGGTTTCGGAGTACGCGACGATCGGCGTCCCCGCCCAGCGTGGAAGTGGCACCCCCGCGTTCACCGTCCGGAACGGCGTGCTCTAGTATTTCTTCTCGTGCGGTGCTGAGCCGGACCGGTTCTTCAGGTCGGCAAAGTACCTCACTGGGGTATGGTGTAATTGGCAGCACGACTGGTTCTGGTCCAGTTAGTCTAGGTTCGAGTCCTGGTACCCCAGCTGCGGAGAGTGACCCCCCTGCAGAGCGAGAAATCGCCTCTGGTAAGTTCTCTCCAGCAAGAAAAACAGAAAAGCCCCTGGGAGACCAGGGAAAGATCCTAAGCCCCCGTCGTCTAGCGGCCTAGGACGCCGGCCTCTCACGCCGGTAGCGTGGGTTCGAATCCCATCGGGGGTACCAGCAGTAACCGAGCCCGTCTGACCCAGGTCAGGCGGGCTTTTTGGTGCGCTCGCGATCCTCTCCGCGGTCCGAGCGGCTCTCCGGCGTCGAGTGTCCAGGGGTGGTCGTTTCGGCGGCGAGCGGGCTCAGGAGCCCGTCCGGCCGGGCGAACCTGGGGAGTGGCCGTCGGCGACGAAGGTGAGTCGTCCGCGCCGCCGACGGGCCGGATGGAATGACCTCGGTGGTCTCCCCAGTGGGCTGCCGTCGCCACGGTTACTTCTTGGCGGCGGCGACCTTCTTGCGCGGCGCGCGCTTGCGCGGAGCCGGCGCGGGGGCCGCGGCCTCGGCCGCCTGAGCGGCTTCGTAGGCCGAAATCACCTCGGAAGAGAGACGACCGCGCTCGGACACCTCGTAGCCGTTCGCGTTCGCCCAGGCACGGATCTGCTGGTTGCGCTCGCGGTCGCTCGTGCTGGTCGTGGTCGACTGACCGGTCGCGACGCGCACCTTGCGGCCCCCGGTGCGCCGGGCGGCCGCGATGTAGCGGGCCAGCTCGTCGCGCAGGGCGGTGGCGTTTTCGTCGGAGAGGTCGATTTCGTACATGACGCCGTCGAGGGTGAACGGGACGGTGTGGGCGGCGGGGGTACCGTCGATGTCGTCGAGCATCTCGACGAGGACCTTCTGGGCCATTCCTGCTCCTTGAAACGGTATATACCAGTTGAGTGGCGGCGGTGACCGAGCACACGAATGTCGTGCTCTTCCGCGGAGTATATCCATACCGGCCGGTTTGCGGAGATATCTCCGTACCGGTATCGAATACGGCGAGCCCCGCTGAAGCCCCGCTGGAGAATTGTCCGGCGCGGTGGCGAACCCGTATTCGGCCGCGCCGGCCACCTCGCCGGCGTTCGCGCTTCCGATGCCGTGACCGTGGTTCCCGTCCCGCCCCGGTGAGTCCACATCGGACCTCGAGGCGGCCGACGTCGACCGTGGAGACACGCTCACCCGCGCGAGGCGAGCGCCAGGCCCCCGGGTCGGACCGGGTCGACAGGGCTCATCGGTTCTCCTCGGCGGGACGGTGGGGCGGACGGCGGGTGCGGGACCGCCTCGGCGGGATGCCGGCAGACCTCGCTCCGGCAGGGTGCCGCCGCGAGCGGTGCCGCACCGACCGGCGGCGGCACCGGGACGAGCACGAGCGGCCTGGGCCGGTCACGACGCACCGCCGCTGTCGCTTGGCCGCGCCCGCATTGGCTTCCGCCACGTACAAAGGCTTCACGTCCACCGTTCGACCGGGCGAACGGTGGACTCGGCTGCCGCGAACGACCGCACGGCCGGCGTTCGCGTCCCGTGCCGGGGGCTTCGCCTTCGTTGACCCGCTTGGGTTTCTTGCGAGTCCAGCTCGAACAACTGAGCGATTGGCGGCCTGTCCTATATGGACAAGATGCGCGTCTTCGCGATGAATTCGCAGGTCAGCGGCCATCGCGTTCTTTTCCGTGTCGAAGGAGCGGGCCCGGAGGACGAGACTTCCCCGGCGACACAACGGAGTTCTCGACCACCCCTGTTTGGATTTTCGGCCGTCCTGGTAATACTCTGTGTGACGTCGGCCGAGATGGGCCTGACTGTTGGTTCCACTATGGAGGACTGGAATGACGAACAAGGCCCAGCTGATCGAGGCGCTGTCGGAGCGTCTGGGCGACGACAAGAAGGTGGCTGCGCAGGCCGTTGACGGTCTGGTGGACATCATCATCCGGACGGTCAACAAGGGCGAGAAGGTCAACATCACCGGTTTCGGTGTCTTCGAGAAGCGCGCTCGCGCCGCTCGGACCGCGCGCAACCCGCGTACCGGTGAGGCCGTGAAGGTCAAGAAGACCAACGTGCCCGCGTTCCGCGCCGGGACCACGTTCAAGGACGTCATCTCCGGTTCGAAGAAGCTCCCGAAGGCGACCCCGGTCAAGCGCGCCACCGCCACGGCGACCCGTGCGACCGCGACGAAGGCCGCTGCCGCCGCTCCGGCCAAGGCGACCACGACCCGCACCACGCGTGCGGCTGCCGCGAAGCCGGCCACCACCACGCGCGCGACGACCACGCGGACCCGCGCCACCGCGGCGAAGCCGGCCGCGAAGGCCACCGCCACCAAGGCGGCCCCGAAGACCGCGGCCAAGGCTCCGGCCCGGGCCACCGCGGCGAAGGCCACCACCGCGGCCAAGGCCACCACCACCCGCGCCAAGGCCGCCGCGAAGCCGGCTGCCGCCGCCAAGCCGGCCGCTGCGGCGAAGAAGCCCGCCGCTGCCAAGGCTCCCGCCAAGCGCACCTCGGCCGCCAAGAAGAAGTAGCAGCACCCAGCTCGACCGGAAGGGCCCCGCACCAGCAGGTGCGGGGCCCTTCGGCGTTTCGCGTGGACGACGCCGCCGCACCCTGGATTCCGGCTGTCGTACAGGCGGTACTGATCGCCGGAGCCGGGCGACCGGAAGGCTGCGAGTGCGCGTAAGGCCAGGAACGCCGAGGCTTCTGCCTTCGGCCGTGAGGGCGGAACTGCTCAAGCGTGTGCTTCGGCGCCTTCGACGGCGCGCGCCTCCTGCAGAACCGGTGCGAGGCACTCGGCAACGACCCGGTGGACGAGCAGCTTCCCCTTGGGGCCGCATCACCCGGTGCGGGCGAACCCGCCTGCTTGCCGAGGCTCAATACCGAATCAACGCCCCGCTGATTCACGTTCGCGGGTCAGCGACCCACGTCAGAGGGCGGAAAGGGCCTCCACCGGCGGCGAGGACGGTGCGTCCCCGCCGCCGACGGGCCGCGTGCGATCTCTCCCCAGTGATCTGCCCGCCGTCACTTACGGGCGGCGGCGACCTTCTTGCGCGGGGCGCGCTTGCGCGGCGCCGCCACCGGGGCTTCGGCCTCGGCCACCTGGGCCTGCTCGAAGGCCGTGATCACCTCGGAGGAAAGGCGGCCGCGCTCGGAGACCTCGTAGCCGTTCGCGTTCGCCCAGGCGCGGATCTGCTGGTTGCGCTCGCGGTCGCTGGTGCTGGTCGTGGTCGACTGGCCCGTCGCGACGCGGACCTTGCGGCCACCGACGCGCCGGGCGGCCGCGATGAAGCGGGCGAGCTCGTCGCGCAGGGCGGTGGCGTTGCCGTCCGAAAGGTCGATCTCGTAGGTGACGCCGTCGAGGCCGAATTGAACGGTCTGGGCGGCGGGGGAGCCGTCGATGTCGTCCAGGATCTCGACGAGGACTTTCTGGGCCACGGGAATGCTCCTCAAGCTGGATGTGCGTCCGGGGAACGTGACGTGTGACAAGCTGCACAATGACCGACGTTCTCCCGTGGAGTGTATCCACCCGGGGATCGGTACGGCAATTTCCCCGCCGCTTCCCGCGATTCCGCAGTCCTGATAGGACGCTCCGCGCCGGTTCCACTGTGGAGGCCCGGCCCGGCGATTCCGGCTTACGCGGAACCCGCATCGCCTTCGGGGCCGGACGGATCCGTCTCCTCGTCGGCGGAGTCCGCGAGGTTCGCTTTCGCGGCCGCCTCCTTGGCCTCGTTGATGAGCTGCCGCGAGTGGGCGAGCTCCGCGTCGGGGTCTTCCCGCTTCTCGTTGGCCGCCATCACCACTCCTCGCCTGGGGTCTTCGAGCAATTCCTTTCTTACGGCTACCCGCCGGAGCGGGCGGGCAACCATCGGGGCGGCGATCGTTTCTCCGGTGTGGGTATTCCGGAATCCGGCGGCTTTGATTCCTGCGGCAGCCCACCCGCCCAGGTGGTCCGTAGGGCCGGCCGGGACCGGTTCCGCGTTCTCCGGCCCGCCAGCGCACTCCGGCGCGCGGTGAACGCCGTTCCCGCGCCGGCCCGGGAACGCCGAAGGGCCCCGCACCGGTGTGGTGCGGGGCCCTTCGGAGAGAGGCTCGTGAACTACTTCTTCTTGGCAGCCGACGTGCGCTTGGCCGGGGCCTTGGCGGCGGCCGGCTTCTTCGCGGCGGCGGTCTTGGTCGCGGCCGGCTTGGCGGCGGCCTTCGCCCGCGTGGTGGTCGCCTTCGCCGTGGTGGCCTTGGCCGCCGTGGCGCGAGCCGGGGCCTTGGCCGCGGTCTTCGGGGCCGCCTTGGTGGCGGTGGCCTTGGTGGCCGGCTTCGCGGCGGCGGCGCGGGTCCGCGTGGCCGTGGCGCGAGCGGTGGCCGGCTTGGCCGCGGCCGCACGGGTCGAGGTGGCCCGCGTGCTGGTGGCCTTGGCCGGGGCGGAAGCCTTGGCGGTGGTCGCGCGGGTGGTCGTCGACGCGGCGGTGGCGCGCTTGACCGGGGCGGCCTTGGCCAGCTTCTTGGAGCCCGAGATGACGTCCTTGAACGTCGTGCCGGCGCGGAAGGCGGGGACGTTGGTCTTCTTGACCTTCACGGCCTCACCGGTGCGCGGGTTGCGGGCGGTGCGAGCGGCGCGAGCGCGCTTCTCGAACACCCCGAAGCCGGTGATGTTGACCTTTTCGCCCTTGTTGACCGTCCGGATGATGATGTCCACCAGACCGTCAACGGCCTGCGAAGCCACCTTCTTGTCGCCCAGACGCTCCGACAGCGCCTCGATCAGCTGGGCCTTGTTCGTCATTCCAGTCCTCCATAGTGGAACTAGTCACGGCCCATCTCGGCCGACACTGCACACGGTATTACCAATACCGCACAAAATCCAACCGGAGGTCGAAATATTTCCTTGCGAGGGCGCTGGTTCCGCCTCTCGAAGGACCTCTGTGAGAGGCGCACCGGAATGGGAACCGAACCTCGACCATGGCCCTGAGCAGGCAAAACACTATAGCCAGGCCGTCCACAGTGGTCGTCCATATAGGACCGGAGCCCTCTCGGAAGACTTTTTTCGCGACACGCCGGGCCGGGGCCTCCCGGCGTGTGGCCGGGGCCACCCGGAGCCCGATCCCGCGCAGCGGCGGGAGTTCCCGGACCCGCCGGCGGGGTCGCCGGGGCACCCGCCGGAAGCCCGCCGGCGCCGCTTCGCCGTGGGGCCAACGCAGTAACGCCCCGCCCGCCCTCGGCGACCTCTCCGGGGCGTGGCGAGGTCCGTTGCGGCGCAACCGGTGGCGCCCGCGCCGGAACACGGTGAGGCGAAAAGGATCTTCCCCGTGGGGTGAACTCACTCGTTCGGCCCAGCCACGGCCGCCGGTGACGACTCCGGTGCGCAGTATGCGCAACGCCGTGTTGGGCGCGGGACTGTCGGTCCGGCGAGCTAGTCTGCGGCCGGAGGAAGCGCCGGGTGAGACAGGGAGAACCGTGGACCAGGACACGCTCACCACCGTGGTCGGCCGGGTGGCCGGCACCGAGGATTCGACGCCGCTGCAGTTCCACGTGGCCATCGATCCCGAGGCCTACCTGCAGCTCGACGACGTCGTCGTGACCCGGCGGGAACTCCCCGGCCTGGGCGAAGTCACGTCCTTCGGGGTCGTGACGCAGGTGAGCGCGCGGCACGAGGGCGCCAGCTTCGGCAGCGACGTCTTCCTGATCTCCGACGGTGTCCTGCCCGCGCAGGTGCAGGAGATCGCCGAGATCGCCACCACCCGCGTCGAGCCCGAGTGCTACGTGCCGCCGCGGCCGGGGGCCGTCGTCCAGCGCGCCGTGGGGGAGGATCGCGCGCAGGCGCTGTACTTCGACAACATGACCCGCCAGGTGGCGGTCGGGCTGGGGCGGGACGGCGAACCCGTCTACCTCAACATGGACTTCCTCGACGGCACCCGCGGCGCGCACGTCAGCATCAGCGGTGTCTCCGGCGTCGCCACCAAGACGTCGTTCGCGTTGTTCCTGCTGCACTCGATCTTCCGCGGCGGTGCCCTGCCGAACGCCCACAACGCCAAGGCCCTCGTCTTCTCGGTCAAGGGCGAGGACCTGCTGTTCCTCGACACCCCGAACGTCCACCTCGACGAGAAGCTCAAGGCCGAGTACGCCAAGCTCGGCCTGCCCGCGGAGCCCTTCGCGTCCGTCGGCTTCTACGCGCCGCCGACGCCGTCGGACACCACGGGGAAGCCTTACGTCACCGGGCGGACCTCGGGCGTCGGCGCGTTCTGGTGGACCATCGCGGAGTTCTGCGCCAAGGACCTGCTGCCCTACGTCTTCGCCGACGCCGAGGACGAGCGCAACCAGTACACGATGGTCATCCACCAGGTCGCGAACCGGCTGCGGCTCGACAGCACCCCGGCGGGCAAGGACGGTGCCGCCAACGTCGACGGCGTCCTGTGCCGCACCTACGCCGAGCTCGTCGACGTCATCTGCGAGCGCGTCACCGACGAGGAAACCCGCGCGAGCTGGGCGGGTGCGGTCACCGGCGCGGGCACGGTCAACGCCTTCATCCGGCGCCTGCGCTCGAGCCAGCGCGCGCTCAACGGCCTGATCCGCGGCGATCTCACCGACCACTCCGCGCGCTCCTTGTCCACGGAGAACCAGCAGGTGACCGTGGTGGACATCCACAACCTCGTCGAGCGCGCGCAGCGGTTCGTCGTCGGCGTCACGCTCGCCGCGGAGACCGCGCGCAAGGAAGCCGCCGGCCCGGGCGGGCTCCTGTTCACCATGCTGGACGAGCTGAACAAGTACGCGCCGCGCGAAGGCAGCAGCCCCATCAAGGAGGTGCTGCTGGACATCGCCGAGCGCGGCCGCTCCCTCGGCGTCATCCTGATCGGCGCGCAGCAGACGGCCAGCGAGGTCGAGCGCCGCATCGTCAGCAACAGCTCGGTGCGGATCGTCGGGCGCCTCGACGCCGCCGAGGCATCGCGGCCCGAGTACGGCTTCCTCCCGGCCAGCCAGCGGGTCCGCGCGACGCTCGCCACGCCCGGCACGATGTTCGTGAGCCAGCCGGAGATCCCGGTGCCGATCGCCGTCGGCTTCCCGTTCCCGGCCTGGGCCACGCGGCTTTCCGAGGCCGGGAAGGTGCCGTCGACCACCGCTTCCTCGAAGAAGTCCGATCCTTTCGCCGGTTTGCCGACGGGCGGCAGCGACCCGTTCGGCGACGACCCGCCGCCGTTCTGAGCCCGCCGCCCGCTACCTGAACGGAAGGACGAAGTGTGAAGTTCCTGCACACCTCCGACTGGCACGTCGGCAAGACGCTTAAGGGCCGCAACCGCCTGGACGAGCAGCGGGCCGTGCTCGGCGAGATCGTCCGGACCGCGCGCGACGAGGCGTTCGACGCGATCCTCGTCGCGGGCGACCTCTACGAGACCTCGGCGCCGTCGGCCGCCGCGCAGGAGCTCGTGGTCCAGGCGCTGATGGCGTTGCGCGACACCGGCGCCGAGGTCATCGCGATCGCCGGGAACCACGACCACGCGGCGACCTTCGAGGCGTACCGGCCGCTCCTGCGGAAAGCGGGCATCCACCTGACCGGGAACCCGCGGCCGGTCGCGGACGGCGGGGTCGTGTCGTTCGACGCCCGCTCGACCGGCGAGCGTGTCAACGTCGCCGTGCTGCCCTTCCTTTCCCAGCGCTACGCGGTCCGCGCCGCCGAGCTGCTCGCCGGCACCCCGGCGGACAACGTCGGCGAATACGACCAGCGCGTGCGCGACATCCTGGAACACCTCAAGTCCGGGTTCTCGGCCGGCGCGGTGAACCTCGTCATGGCGCACCTGACGGTGACCGGCGGGACGATGGGCGGCGGCGAGCGCGCGGCGCAGTCCATCTTCGAGTACCACGTGCCCGCCACGGCATTCGGCGCCGATCCGCACTACGTGGCGCTGGGCCACCTGCACCGGCGCCAGTCCCTGCCCGCCGCCTGCCCGGTGCACTACAGCGGCTCGCCGTTCGCCGTGGACTTCGGCGAGCAGGACAACAAGAGCGTCATCCTGGCCGTGGAGGTGACGCCGACGACGCCGGCGAAGATCACCGAAATCCCGATGACCGCGGGACGGCGGCTGCGGACCGTCCACGGCACGGTGGCGGAGCTGGTCGGCCGCGCCGAGGAGTTCGGCGAGGACTACCTCCGCGTCTACGTCCGCGAAGCGACCAGGGCCGGGCTGCGTGAGGAGATCCAGGAAGCCCTGCCGAACGCCCTGGAGATCCGCATCGATCCGGAGTTCGCCGCCCCGGTGACGACGGCGGGCGGCGACCGCGCGATCGCGGACCGTTCGCCGGGGGAGCTGTTCGCCTCCTACTGCGAAGAGCGGACGGTCGAGGACAAGCGCGTCCAGTCGCTCTTCGCGCGGCTGCACGACGAAGAGACGAGCGGGGTGTGACATGCGGCCTGTGCTGCTGGAGATGACCGGCTTCGCGTCGTTCCGCGACAAGACCGAAGTCAGCTTCGAGGACACGGACTACTTCGCGCTCGTCGGGCCGACCGGCGCCGGCAAGAGCACCGTGATCGACGCGCTCACCTTCGCCCTGTACGGCTCTGTCGCGCGCTGGGACCACGAAGGGCTCGTCGCGCCCGCGCTCGCCCCGACGGCGAACCGGGCCACCGTGCGGCTGGTGTTCGACGCGGGTGGCGCGCGCTACCACGTCGTGCGCGAAGTCCGGCGCAGCGGCGGGAAGAAACCCACGGTCAGCGTGAAGAACGTCCGCCTGGAACGGCTCGCCGACCCGGCCGCGCTCGGCGGGCCGGAGGACGACGCCGACCCGGTCGCCGCGGACTCCGAGGTCACCCCGGCCGTCGAACGCCTGCTCGGGTTGACGTTCAAGCATTTCTGCACCTGCGTCGCGCTGCCCCAGGGCGACTTCGCGGAGTTCCTGCACGCCAAGGCCGCCGACCGGCAGAAGATCCTGATCAAGCTGCTGGGCCTGGAGGTCTACGAACGGATCGGCCGTCGCGCCGGCGTCACGGCGGAGCAGCAGAAGCAGCGCGCCGCCGTCCTCGCCGAACAGCTCGGCAGCTACGCCGACGCGACCGAAGAAGCCGTCGAAGAGCTTTCCGCGCGGATGACGGCACTCGCGGACCTCGACGCGCGGGTGAGCGCGGCCCTGCCGGGTTTGTCCGACGCCACCCGCGTCCACGACGAAGCGCGGCAGCTGGTCGCGACGCTCACGCGGGAGCTGGGTGTCCTCGACGCGCTGGAACGCCCGGACGGCGTCGAAGACCTCGAAACCCGGCGCCGCGCCGCGGCGGACGCGGCCACGACGGCCCGGGCGGGATTGGACACGGCCGAGACGGCGGACGAAGCGGCCCGCGCCGCCCTCGCCGCCGCGCCCGCCCGCGGGGAGCTGGAACGGATCCGCGCCGCGCGGACCGAGGTCGCCGAGGCCGAGAAAGCCCTCCCGCGCCTGGAAGAGGCGGCGACCGCGGCAGCGGCGGCGAAAGCGGCCGCCACCGCGGCGGCCGCCGAAGCCGTGGCCGCGGTCGACGCGGCCCGCAGGACCCGGGACACGACCGCGCGTGCCGCCGAGGACGCCGCCGCCGAAGCCGCGCGGGCCCGGCAGGACCGCGACCGGCTGGCCGGGCTGCGCACGCCTGCGGATCTCGGGGACCTGTCGGCGGATTCGGCGCGCGTGGCGAAACGCCTCGCCGGTGCCGACGCGCGGCTGCGCGCGGCCGAGGCCGCGGACGCCGAAGCGCGCGAGGCGCTGGGCGCGCAGCCGGACGTCGCTCCGCTGGCCTCGGCCCGGTCCGACGCCCGCACGCTCTACGCGTTGTGCGAGGCGCAACGGAAGGCCGCGCCCGAGCAGGCCGCGCGCCGGAAGGAGCTCGAAACCGCGCGGGCGTCCTTCGCGAGCGCCGACGCCGGACTCGTCGCGGCGAAGACCGCGCTGGGCGAAGCCGAACGCACCGGGCAGGCCCTGGTGCTGCGGGCCGGCCTCGTCGCCGGGCACGCGTGCCCGGTGTGCGAGCAGGAAGTCACGACGGTGCCGGACGCGGGCGGGCACGCCCACCTGGCCGAGGCCCGCGAACGCGTCGAGCACGCCGAACGCGAGCGCGCGGCGGCCGAAGCCGTCGTGCGCAAGCTGGAGCGGGCCGTGGACCGCGACGCCGACGCGGCCGTGTCCGCGGCCGCGCAGGCGGAAGAACTGCGTGCGGTGCTCGCCGAGGTCGACGGGCCACCGGAGTCGCCGGTGCTGCGGCGCCCGGTCGAGGCCGCCTTTTCCGAGCAGTACTTCGCGGATCTCGTCACCGCCGTCCGGGAACGCGGGGAGTGGCTGTCGGCGACGATCGACGGCCGCACCCGCGTCGCCGAAGCCGCGCGCGCCGCGGACGCGGAACTCGCCGCGGCCCGCGCCGAACGCGCGGCGGCGCGGAACGACGCCGACGTCGTCGAAAAGTCGTTCGCGGCGGCCAGGGAAGCACTGCGGGCGGCTCGGGATCCGCTGGTGGAGCTGGGCGCGCCCGCGATCGACGGCGATGACGTGCCGGCGGGCTGGCAGCGTCTCACCGCGTGGGCGGCCGCCACGCTGGAAGAACGCCGGGCGGCGCTGGCTTCCCGCGAGGCGGCCGCCGAAGCCGCGGGCAAGGAAGCCGTCGTCGCGGGCGAGGACTTCAAGACCGCCGAGCGGGAAGCGGAGCAGCGCCGCACCCGGGCGGTCGACGCGGGACTGGCCGAGCAGGCGGCGAGCACCGAGCTGGCGAACACCCGGCGCCGGCACGGCGAACTGGCCGCCACCCTGGAGGGCGCGCCCTCGGCCGAGGTGGTGGCCGAGCAGCTCGAGAAGGTCGCCGAACTCGAACGAGCCGCGAAGACGGCCGACGCGGACCTGCGGACCGCCCGCGCGACAGCGAAACAAGCCGCGGAAGCCCAGGCTCGGATCGCCGGCCAGGTCGACGCCGAACGGCAGCGGCTGTCCCGGGCGCGCGACCCCTTGGTGGGGCTCGGCGCCCCGCCGATCGACGGAGAGAGCCTCCTCGGCGCGTGGACCGCGCTCACGGACTGGGCGGCCGGGCAGGCGAAGCAGCACCGCGAGCGAGTGGCCACGGCCACGACCGCCGAGGGCGAAGCCGCCGAAGCGTTGCGAGTGGCCGAACGCGCGGTCGTCGACGACGTCACCGCGCTCGGCGTCTCCCTGGACGAAACCGGCGCGGTGCGCGACCGCGTCCCGGTGGCCGTCGCGGCGGCCCGGGCGCGGGCCGAGGGCGACCACACGGAGATGAAGCGGCGCGTGGCGCGCGTGGCGGGCCTGCACGGCGACATCGCGGCCGCGGAGTCCGAAGCGCAGGTCGCGCGGCTGCTCGCGGATCTCCTGCGCTCGGACAAGTTCCCGCGCTGGCTGATCGCCGGGGCGCTCGACACGCTCGTCGCCGAAGCGTCGGCGTCGCTGCTGGAGCTGTCCGGTGGTCAGTTCGAGCTGACCCACGACAAGGGCGACTTCCTGGTGGTGGACCACAACGAGGCCGACGCCCGCCGCCCGGTCAAGACGCTGTCCGGCGGGGAGACGTTCCAGGCGTCGCTCTCGCTGGCGCTCGCGCTGTCGTCCCAGCTCGGCGCGATGGCCGCCGAGGGCGCGACCAAGCTCGAGTCGATCTTCCTCGACGAGGGGTTCGGGACCCTGGACGAGGCCACCCTCGACGTCGTGGCGTCCACATTGGAGAACCTGTCGGCCACCGGCTCCCGGATGGTCGGGGTGATCACGCACGTGCCGGCGCTCGCCGAGCGCGTGCCGGTGCGGTTCCTGGTCACCCGCGATGGCACCGGCTCGCACATCAGCAGGGAGGGCGCATGACGGCCGTGGCCGGGATGAACTTCAGCGTCGACTCGTGGGACCCGGGCTACGGCAGCTCGATGGAGGCCGAGGAGCTGGCGCGCTCCGGCGCCGAGGTCGAGCTGGAAGTCGAGGTGCCGGTCTCGGAGTGGACCCCCATCGACCCGTCCCCGGTGTCGCCGCCCGAGGCGGTGCTGTTCGTCGACGGCGTCCGCCGCATCGACGCCCGGGTGTGGATCGACGACCCGGCGGGCATGAACTCGGCGTCCATCGGCCTTTGCGCGTCGTACGCGGCGGGAGTGGTGTGCTGTTGCTCGGGGCGCGCCCACGTCGTCGCGACCGACGTCCGGCGAGGGGTGTTCACGGTGGCTTCGGAGGCGGGTGACATCCCGACGTCGGCGGGGGTCTACCGCGCGTTCCGCGCCGCGGCCAAGGAGGACAAGCCGCTGCCGGTGGTGCTCTCGTCGGCGTTGCAGGAGCAGCTGGCCGAGGCCGAGCTCGACACGGCGGCCGAAGCGCGCCGGGCGATCGCCGGCCACGTCGGCAGCGACCTGCTGGTGGTGGACGGCCCGTTGAGCGGCCGCACGCACCTGCCCCGGGCGGTCGGGTTCATCAAGAGCCACCAGACGACGTACCTGCCGGGCGACCTGAACGCGATGGTCGGCAGGCTGGGCCCGCACCAGCGCACCCCGGTGTTCCTGATGGGCACGACGTGGGTCCGGCATTCGTGGTACCTGCGCCTGCCCTCGGTGGGCGGCCCACCGTGGTCGGGAGTGGTGCGCGTCGAGGCGGCGCCCCACCTGGGGCGCGAAGAGGTGGCGGGGCTGGCGAACCTGACGCAGTCGGTGCTGGGACGGTTCGCGTCGGTGGAGTACAAGGACTCGCGGGCGCCGCAGAACCTCTATCCGATCGCGGGGCTGGAGCGGGACCTGCGGCATCGGCTGGGGGATCAGCAGTTCGTTTACCGGGCGCTGAGGGTGGCCGCGGTTCGCTGAGACCCGGTCGGACCCCCGCCCTTCCCTGGGGGGCGTGCCCTTGGCCAGTCTATCGGCGCCCCCGGACGAAACCCGGTCCGAAGACCCGCGGCGGCGCCGGTTGTCCACAACCGCGGAGCGGTGTTGACAACTCGAATCCTCCGCCGCGCATAGACCGGCCCGGCGGTCCACACCGCCGGGCCGGAATCCGCCCTCTGGGGGTGGGCGGCCCCGGGACGGCGGCCTGGGGACCGCCCGACCCGAGGTGTCCTTTGTGGATGGTCAGCTCAGCGAGCCGTCGCCCGTCTGCGGCGCCCCCGCCGGCTTGACCGCGACCTGCGGCTTCGCCGGCTTCACCGGCTTGGTCGACGTCGTCGGCGGCTTCGGCTTCGTGCTGGCCGGCGGCTTCGGCTTCGCTGTCGACGACGGCGGCGGGGTGCCCACGATGGTGAACGTCTGGGTCGCCTTGCGGCCGTCCGTGCACGTGAACGTCGCGCTGTACTTGCCCGGCGTCGTGATCGCCGTCGTGTGGCCGCCGACGCGGCCGAAGTTGCCGCCTTCGGACCACACCAGCGGTGCCGCGAACCCCTTCGACGTCACCGCCGTGGCCGGGGTGCAGCCGCCGCTGGCCGCGTACGTCTCCGCGTCGACCCGGCCCCCCGGCTCGGCCTGCTGGGTCAGGCCCCAGCTGACCTCGGCGGCTTCGGCCGGGAGCGCCACCGTCAGCGTCGCCGCCCCCGCGGCCGTTAGTCCGATCAGTGTTTTCTTCAGCATGATCCGTCCCCTCTCCTGCGTGTCCCCTCCACGCTTGAGCCGCGAAAACGGTTGAGCCACGGAAATGTTCAAGTACGTGAACGACTATCGAGTCTATGTTTCCTGGTCACGTATGCGTTAGCTTGTCCGCCGTTGATCCCGTTCAGTGACGAGGGAGACCGCGATGCGCAACGGCCCACTGATCATGGCCGCCGTACTGGGACTGTCGATCGCGGCCCCCGCCACCGCGGATGCCCAGCCCTGGCGCGACGCCCGTCAGTCGCCCGACCGCCGCGCCGCGGAGCTCGTCGCCGCGATGACCCTCGACGAGAAGATCTCGCAGCTGCACCTGCAGCCCGACGCCCAGCACCAGCGGTTCGTGCCGCCCATCCCGCGCCTGGGCGTGCCCGGCTTCCGGATCGCCAACGGCCCGGCCGGCATGGGCCCGGCCGACGACAAACCGCAGAAGCCGGCCACCGCGCTGCCGGCCACCATGGCGCTGGCGTCGACCTTCGACACCGGCCTCGCGCGCCGCTACGGCCGCCTCATCGGCGACGAAACCCGCGCGCTCGCCCACAACGTGTCCGAAGGTCCCGACATCAACATCGCCCGCGTCCCGCGCAACGGCCGGACGTTCGAGGGCATGGGGGAGGACCCGGTGCTGGTCGGGGACATCGGCGCCGCCGACATCCGCGGCATCCAGGAGAACGGCACCATCGCCGAGGTCAAGCACTACGCGGCGAACAACCAGGAGACGCAGCGCCAGAGCATCGACGAGCACATCGACGAGCGCACCCTCAACGAGATCTACCTGCCGCACTTCGAACAGGCGGTCACCGAAGGCCACGCGGGCTCCGTCATGTGCGCCTACCCGAAGATCAACGGCGTGTTCACGTGCGAGAACCCCGCGCTGCTGCAGGACAAGCTGCGCGACGACTGGGGGTTCAAGGGGTTCGTCCAGTCCGACTGGGGCGCCGCGCACAGCACCGTCGGGTCGGCGAACGCGGGCATGAACCTCGAAATGATCGACGGCACCTGGTACGGCGAGAAGATGAAGCAGGCCGTCCTCGCCGGGCAGGTCAGCGAGCAGCGCGTCGGCGAACTGCTGCTGCCGCGGTTCCGGACGATGTTCGCGTTCGGCCAGTTCGACCACCCGCCGACGCTGACGCCACTGCCGACCGCGCGGCACGACGCCGCCGCGAAGGAGTTCGCCGAGCGCGGCATGGTGCTGCTGCGCAACGAGCACGCCCAGCTCCCGCTCGACGACCGCGCGGTGCGCTCGATCGCGCTGATCGGGCCGTTCGCGACCAAGGCCAAGACCGGTGGTGGCGGCAGCTCCGCCGTCATCCCGACGTCCACAGTCGACCCGTTGCCCGGGTTGCGGCAGCGGGTTCCGGGAGCGACCGTGACCCTCGACGACGGCAGCGACCCGGCGCGCGCGGCTTCCGCGGCGAGCGCCGCCGACGTGAGTGTCGTGATGGTCGGCGACAACGAGGCCGAGGGCAAGGACCGGCACAGCCTGGCGCTCGACGGCAACCAGGACGCCCTCGTCGCGGCGGTCGCGGCGGCGAACCCGCACACCGTGGTCGTGGTGAAGAGCGGCGGGCCGGTGCTCATGCCGTGGGCGTCGTCGGTGCCCGCGATCCTGCAGGCGTGGTACCCGGGCCAGCAGGACGGCGCCGCGGTGGCGGGCGTGCTCTTCGGCGACGTCGACCCGTCGGCGAAGCTGCCGGTCACGTTCCCCGCGACGGACGCCGACACCCCGGCGAACACGGCGGCGCAGTTCCCGGGCGTCAACGGCGTCGCGACGTACTCGGAAGGCCTGCAGGTCGGCTACCGGTGGTTCGACGCCCAGGGCAAGACGCCGCTGTTCCCGTTCGGGCACGGCCTGTCGTACACGACGTTCGCGTTCTCCGGGCTGTCGGTGCGCAACACCGGCGACGGCGCGACGGCGACGTTCACGGTCCGGAACACGGGCCAGCGCGCCGGTGCCGAGGTGGCGCAGCTGTACCTGGGCTTCCCGGCGGCCGCGGGCGAGCCGCCGCGGCAGCTGAAGGGGTTCTCGCGGGTGGAGCTGGCACCGGGCCAGGCCCGCCGGGTGGCTATCGACCTGGACGCGCGCGACTTTTCGGTGTGGGACACGGGCCGCCACGCGTGGCGGCCGGTGCGGGGCGGGTTCACGGTCCAGGTGGGCGACTCGTCGCGCTCGCTGCCGCTGCGGGTGCCGCTCACGCGTTGACGGTCACGGCCTCGCGGAGTTGTCCACAGCCCCGGCGTGATGTGGATCAGCGTGGCCGAGCCGGGGCTTCGCCGGGCTTTTCGTCGGCGGGACTCGATACGCTGGAAGCGGGCAGGCCCCCAGGGAGGGCGGGGTCTGGTGTGGGGGCGGGGTCCCGCAAAGTCGCAGTGGCTCGCTCACTCGCAGCTCCGCCAATGTCTTGAATAAGTCATTCAGGACACCGCAGCCACGCCAGCGCCGCGGAAACAGCCCCCTTTGGCTCCGCCCCCCGACTTTGCCGGGGCCCTGCCCAGGGAGGGCGGGGTCTGGTGTGGGCGGGTCTGGTGTGGGGCCCGGCGGCCGCTTCAGGCCTTGCAGCCCGGGGTGACCGCCGCCGCGGTCACCAGCTCGCGGGACTCCACCAGCGGCGCGACCGGGTCGTACGTGCCGTCGACGTCCTGCTGGGCCTGCTCCAGCGCCTTCACCGCCGGATTCTGCGAAGCGATGTCGCCCGGCTTCGCGCGGTCCAGCGCCGTCTTCGCGTCTCGGGCGCGGTCGCGGGCCGTCGCATACTTTTCGGCGAACGCCTTCCGGACCGTCTCGGCCAGCGGCACCGGGGCGGGCGGGAGCGCCGCCAGCCGGTCGACGACCTCGCCCGCGCGGTCCGCGATGCCGCCCAGCTGCTCGCTCAACGCCTGTTGCGATTCCTGGACCGAGTGCGGCTGGGACGTCGACGGCGCCGCCTCCTCGTTGGTGCGCTTGCGGTAGCCGTGGATGGCGGAGCAGAAGCCGTCCAGCCAGGCGCGCGTCGCCGGGTCGACGGCCGGCGCCGTGGTGAGCGTCGCCGGGGCCGTCACCGTCACGGTCGGCGCGGTCGGGGCCGGCGGCTCCGTGCACGCGGCCAGTAGCAGGCAGGCGCCGAGCAGTCCCAAGACGATCTTCATGGCTTCCCCTCACGCTCTGCGGGTACACGCGCGAGCCGGCCCGGCGGTTGCCTCAGGCCGCGGCGAGCGTCCCGCCCAGCGCGAGCCTGCCATCGTCGGTCAGTTCCGCGCGAGTCCACTGCCCGACGGTCACGACCGGCCCCCGCGCCGGCCGGATCAGCCCGGCCCGCGCCAGCTCGTGCGCCGTCGCCTGGTCGCAGCACGGCAACCCGTCGACCCGCAGGTCCGGCTCGCAACTGCAGGTCAGCTCGGCCCGCCCTGCGCCGACGGCCCGCAGCATCGCCAGTGCCCTTCTGTTCAGCATGGTCTTCCCCCTCCGTGGAGCTGTCCTGAAGGAGACGTGACCGCCGTCACCGAATACGCGGCTTTCGCGAGGTTCCCCCGAACGGTGCACCATGAGCCCATGACGGATTCGATCGGCGACCCGGCGGTGCGCGCGTTCATCGACGCGCTGAACGCGGGCGACCGCACAGCGTTCCGGGCCGCGCTCACCCCGGACGCGACGATGTCGGACGACGGCACGGACCGCGATCTGGCGGACTGGACGGAAAAAGAGATCTTCTCCAGCCAGGGCCGGCTCGAGGTGGAAGCCGCGGAGGACGAGGGCCGGAAGTTCGTCGCGAACTACTCGAACTCGACGTGGGGCGCGATGCGGACGCGGTGGGCGTTCACCGTTCGCGACGGCAAGGTGGCGCGCTTCGAAACGGGTCAGGCTTAGCCACCGGCGCGGTTCCCGGCCCTAGAGCCGTTCCTGCAACGCGTCCGCCGCCGCGAGCAGGTCCGCCGCCCAGCGCGCGCCCGGCTTGCGGCCGATGCGCTCGATCGGGCCCGACACCGACACCGCCGCCACGACCGTGCCCGCCGAATCGCGGACCGGCGCCGAAATGCTGGCCACGCCCGGCTCGCGTTCGGCCACGCTCTGCGCCCAGCCGCGCCGGCGCACTTCCAGCAGCGTCCGCTCGCCGAAGACCGCGTCGGCCAGGATCGTGCGCTGCGTGTGCGGATCCGCCCACGCAGCCAGCACCTTCGCTCCGGAGCCCGCCGTCATCGGCAGCCGCGAGCCCACCGGGACCGTGTCGCGCAGCCCGCTCGGCGGCTCGGCCGTCGCGACGCACACGCGCTGCACGCCGTCGCGGCGGTAGAGCTGCACGCTTTCCCCGGTGACGTCCCGCAGCTTCGGCAGCACCACGCCGGCCGCGTCGAGCAGCGGGTCCGTCGAGCCGCCGGCCAGCTCGGCCAGCGCCGTACCGGGACGCCAGCGGCCGTCGGGACCCCGGCGCAGCAGCCGATGCACCTCGAGGCCGACCGCGAGCCGGTGCGCGGTGGCCCGGGGCAGGCCCGTCCGCGTGCACAGTTCCGCCAGGCCGCAGGGGTCGTCCGCGACCGCCTGCAGGACGGCCACTGCTTTGTCCAGTACTCCGATACCGCTATGCTGTCCCACGACCCGATACTAGCGTCCCGCACTTTGGGAAGTCCAGCATCTGGGAAACCCTGAACTCGAGCTGCGCTCCTCCTTCGCGGCTCGCATTCGCCCCCGCGGTGCGCGCCCGAGTTCCGACGTCGAACCGTGGAAGGAGCCGGAGATGACCAGCCCGACCGGCAAGGCCCGCACACTGGCGGAGAAGGTGTGGGAAAGCCACCTCGTGCGCCGAGGGGAAGGCGCCGAACCGGACCTGCTCTACATCGACCTCCACCTGCTGCACGAAGTGACCAGCCCGCAGGCCTTCGACGGCCTCCGCCTGGCCGGCCGGCCGCTGCGCCGCCCCGACCTCACCATCGCGACCGAGGACCACAACGTCCCGACCGTCGACATCGAGCTCCCCATCGCCGATCCGGTCTCGCGCACGCAGGTCGACACCCTTCGCCGCAACTGCAAGGAGTTCGGTGTCCGGCTGCACCCGATGGGTGACGCCGAGCAGGGCATCGTGCACGTCATCGGCCCGCAGCTCGGCCTGACCCAGCCCGGCATGACCGTGGTCTGCGGCGACAGCCACACCTCGACGCACGGCGCGTTCGGCGCCATCGCCTTCGGCATCGGCACGTCCGAGGTCGAGCACGTCATGGCCACGCAGACGCTTCCGCTGCGCCCGTTCAAGACCATGGCGATCACGGTCGACGGCGAGCTGCGCCCCGGCGTCACGGCGAAGGACATCATCCTCGCGGTGATCGCCAAGATCGGCACCGGCGGCGGCCAGGGCTACATCCTCGAGTACCGCGGCAAGGCCATCGAGGCCCTGTCGATGGAAGCCCGGATGACCGTCTGCAACATGTCGATCGAGGCCGGCGCGCGCGCCGGGATGATCGCTCCGGACGAGACGACGTTCGCGTACCTGAAGGGCCGTCCGCACGCGCCGAGCGGCGCCGACTGGGACGCGGCGGTCGAGAACTGGCGGCAGCTGCGCACCGACGACGGCGCCGAGTTCGACGCCGAGGTGCACCTCGACGCGAGCGCGCTGACGCCGTTCGTGACCTGGGGCACCAACCCCGGCCAGGGCCTCCCGCTGGGCGCCGACGTGCCCGACCCGGAGCAGATCCCGGACGAGAACGACCGCATCGCCGCTGAAAAGGCCCTGTCCTATATGGACCTGAAGCCCGGGACGCCGCTGCGGGAGATCTCGGTGGACACCGTCTTCCTCGGCTCCTGCACCAACGGCCGGATCGAGGACCTGCGGGCCGCGGCCGAGGTGCTGCGCGGGCGGAAGGTGGCGGACTCGGTCCGCATGCTGGTGGTTCCCGGCTCCATGCGGGTCCGCAAGGCCGCCGAGGAGGAGGGCCTCGACGAGGTCTTCACCGCCGCGGGCGCGGAGTGGCGCCAGGCCGGCTGCTCGATGTGCCTGGGCATGAACCCGGACCAGCTGAAGCCGGGCGAACGCAGCGCGTCGACGTCGAACCGCAACTTCGAGGGCCGGCAGGGCAAGGGCGGCCGGACGCACCTGGTGTCGCCGCTGGTCGCCGCCGCGACGGCCGTGCGAGGCACGCTGTCGTCGCCGGAAGACCTGCTGACCGCCGCCCGCTGACCTGCTGCCGACCTCCTGAGAGGAGCTCCCACCATGGAACCGTTCACCCAGCACACCGGCGTCGGCGTCCCGCTGCGCCGGTCCAACGTGGACACCGACCAGATCATCCCGGCGGTCTACCTCAAGCGGGTGACCCGGACCGGCTTCGAGGACGGGCTGTTCGCCGCGTGGCGCGGTGACCAGGACTTCATCCTCAACACCGAGCCGTTCAAGAGCGGCAGCGTGCTGGTCGCCGGCCCGGACTTCGGCACCGGCTCGTCCCGCGAGCACGCCGTCTGGGCGCTGATGGACTACGGCTTCCGGGCCGTCATCTCCGCCCGGTTCGCCGACATCTTCCGCGGCAACTCCGGCAAGGGCGGCCTGGTGGCCGCGCAGTGCGAGCAGCACGACGTCGAGCTGCTCTGGAAGCTGCTCGAAAACGAGCCCGGCACCGAGGTCACGGTCGACCTCGAGACCAAGACCGTGCGGGCCAAGGACTTCACCGCGCCCTTCCAGATCGACGACTACGTCCGCTGGCGGTTGCTCGAAGGTCTCGACGACATCGCTCTGACGTTGCGCCATGCCGGTGAGATCGACGGCTTCGAGGCGGCCCGCCCGTCCTGGAAGCCGACGACGACGCCGGTCGCCGCGGGCTAGTTCTTCTCGGGGCGGGATTCCTTGCTTCCCAAGGGGTCCCGCCCGTCTCGACCGGCTTTCGACACGACACCAGACGGACCTCCGGCGGCGCTTTCGGGGCCGCATCGCGAGGCGGAACCCGTCCCCCGGCAAGGGAAGGATTCCGCGTCCCGTCTGGAATTTGTGCTGCCTTGGTAATACCGTGTCGCTAGTCGGCCCTCCGCGGCCGTGGACGAAGACTTCCTTCTTGGAGGACTGGAATGGCCAACAAGGCCCAGCTGATCGAGGCGCTGACGGAGCGCCTGGGCGACAAGAAGGCCGCTTCCGAGGCGGTCGACGGTCTGGTCGACATCATCATCCGGACGGTCAACAAAGGCGAAAAGGTCAACATCACCGGCTTCGGGGTGTTCGAGAAGCGCGCCCGCGCGGCGCGGACGGCCCGGAACCCGCGGACCGGCGAGGCCGTGAAGGTCAAGAAGACCAACGTGCCCGCGTTCCGCGCGGGAACCACCTTCAAGGACGTCATTTCCGGCGCGAAGAAGCTGGCCAAGGCCGCGCCGGTCAAGCGCGCGACGGCAGGTACGCGCGCATCGACGACGACGCGGGCGACGACGCCCCGCGCGGCGGCGGCGAAGCCGGCGGCCGCTCGGGCAACGGCAACGCGGACCCGCGCGACGGCGGCCAAGCCGGCGACGACAACGCGCGCGACAGCGTCGAAGGCAGCCCCGAAGACGACCACGACCCGGGCGAAGGCGGCTCCAGCCCGCTCGACTGCGGCGAAGCCGGCGGCCGCGAAGCCGACGACGGCGGCGAAGGCCACGACGACCCGGAGGACGACGGCCGCGAAGTCCACGACGGCGGCGAAGACGACAACGGCGGCGAAGCCGGCGACGGCCCGGAAGACGCCTGCTGCCAAGGCGCCTGCCGCTGCCGCCAAGACGACGGCCGCCAAGGCGCCGGCCCGGCGCACCTCGACGGCGAAGAAGAGCTGACCGCCCGAAATTGTCGGACCCCTGCGGTAACGTGAAATCGGGGGTCCCCTGGGGGGTTACCCCTGCTGGGCGTGCGACTTTCCGGTCAGGGCCCCGTGCGGTGCGCGGGGCCCTGCCACGTTTCCGGGCCCGGTGGGGAGAAGCGATCCGGCGCGGACGGCCGGTGTCCCGGGGAGCCGGGTCGCACTCGCTTACTCGCGGGGAACGGGAGTCGCTTCGCGCGCCCGAAGGTCAGCAAGCACCTCCCGAAAGCTCGCGTACGCAGAGGCTCGGCTGGCCCGCCCAGAAAGTCGGCTCGCCTGCCCGGGAGGTCGGCTCGCGTACGCAGGCGGTCGGCTTGCGTGCCCGGGCGGTCGGCTCGCGTGCGCAGGCGGTCGGCTTGCGTGCCCGGAGAGTCGGCTCGCGCCGCCCAGGAAAGTTGCCTCTTATGTCCGGGAGTTCGGCCCACCTCTCGGGAGTCGGCTCGAGCGCTCGGAGGGGGCTCGCCAACCGACTGCCCAGGTAAGCCAACCGACCCTTCGGGTACGCGAGCCGACTGGTGACCGTTCGGCTCGCGCCGGCGTTACTCACTGCCAAGATCGGCCGTCCGAACGGGACCCGTGCACCACCCGCTCGGAGCACCCGATCACCCCGGGACCGGTTCCGCCCAATTTCGCAAAGTTGCTTGAGCGCCCGGCCGAGTGATGCCACGCTGCCCTCCTCGGGGTCCGCGTCCGGCGGTGCCCCGCGGCGTGCGAACCTGGGGGCGACCACCATCGACATCCGGCTACTCGGCCCGTTCCAGGTGATCGCCGGCGGTTCGCCGGTCGTGCTGACCAGTTCCCGGCAGCGCGCGCTGCTCGCGACGCTGGCCTTGTCCGCGGGCCGCCTGGTGTCGATCGACGCGCTCGCGCGCGGCGTCTGGGGCGAGGAGCCGCCCGCGCACATCCGCGGCAGCCTGCAGACCTACGTCATGCGGCTGCGCCGGCTGTGCGGCGAAGAAACCGTCGTCACCGAACCGGACGGGTACCGGCTGGTCGTCGACCCGTCCCGGGTGGACGCCCTGCGCTTCCTCCGCACCCTCGACCAGGCCGCCGCCGCGACGGAACCCGCCCGTCGCCGGGGCCTGCTCACTGCCGCGCTCGCCGCCTGGGGCGGGGCGCCCCTCGAGGGCGTCGGTTCCCCCGCGCTGGCCGCGGAATGGGGCCCGCTGCTGACCGAGCGGTACCTCTTCGCCGTCGAGCAGCGCATCGACCTCGACGCCGGGCTCGTCCCCGATGCCCGGCTCGTCGCCGAGCTGACCGACCTCGTCGCCCAGCACCCGCTGCGGGAGTCGTTGTGGGAACGGCTGGTGCGCGTCCTGGCCCGGTCCGGCCGCCGCGCCGAAGCGCTGGCCCGCTACGCCGGGCTTCGCGCGCTGCTGGCCGACGAGCTGGGCGTCGAGCCGGGGGAGGACCTGCGCCGCCTGCACGCCGAACTGCTCACCGCCGACACCGAGCCGGCAGTGCACACTGTGCCGCGGCAACTGCCCTTCGACGTCCCCGGGTTCACCGGCCGCGGTCCCGAACTCGCCGAACTGGACCGCCTTCCGCCCGGCGGCGCGTCCGGCATCGTCGTCATCGAAGGCACCGCCGGCGTCGGGAAGACGTCGCTGGCCGTGCACTGGTCGCACCGCGTCCGCGACCGCTTCCCCGGCGGCCAGCTGTTCCTCGACCTGCGCGGCCACTCCGCAGACACGCCCGTCACCCCGGAGGCCGCCCTGGCCGGGTTCCTCCGCGCCCTCGGCGAACCGGCCGAGACGCTGCCTTCCACAGTGGAGGAACGCTCGGCGCTCCTGCGCAGCAGGCTGGCCGGCAGCCGCACGCTCATGCTGCTCGACAACGCCCGCGACGCCGACCAGGTCCGGCCGCTGCTGCCCGGCCCCGGCAACCTCGTCGTCGTGACCAGCCGCAACCAGCTGCGCGGCATCGTCGCGCGCGACGGCGCCCGCCGGATCGCCCTGCGCTCGTTCGACGACCAGGACGCGACGGCGTTGCTCGCCGGCAGCGTCGGACCGCAGCGCCTCGCCGCCGAACCCGACGCCGTCGCCGAGCTCGTCCAGCTCTGCGGCCGTCTCCCGCTCGCGCTGGCGCTGGCCGGGGAACGCGCGTCGCGGTTTTCCGGCGTGTCGCTCGCGGGGATCGTCGAGGAGCTGCGCGACCAGCGGCTGCGGCTCGACACCCTGCGCGACCCGCAGGACGCCGGCACCGACCTGCGGGCCGCGTTCTCGTGGTCGTACAAGGCGTTGCGCCCGGCCGCCGCGCGCTTCTTCCGGCTGCTGGGCCTGCACCCCGGCCACGGCTTCAGCCTGTCGTCGGCCGCCGCGCTGGCCGGGGCGGACCTGCGGGAGGCCCGCGAGCTCGCCGACCAGCTCGCCGCCGCGCACCTGCTCAACCAGCCCAGCACCGACCGCTACCAGTTCCATGACCTCCTGCGCGTCTACGCCGCCGAGCTGGTCGAAACCGAGACGACGGCGGCCGAACGCGCGGCCGCGCGGCGCGGGCTCCTCGACTGGTACCTCGCGAGCGTCGCCGAGGGGACCAAGCTCGTCCGTCCCGACCTGCTCACCGACGACATCACGCTCGGCGCCCCGCCGGTGCCCGCCGTCCGGTTCACCCAGCACGAGCAGACGATCGCCTGGTACACGACCGAGCGCACCGCCCTCACCGCGCTCGTCGGCGTCGCCGCCGAAAACGGCTTCACCGCCCACGCGTGGAAGCTCGCCTGGCTGCTGCGAGGGTTCTTCGCCGAACGCCACGACCGCGACGACTGGATCACGACCGCACGGACGGCGGTCGCGGCCACTCGCGACGCGGGCGACAACACCGGCCTGCAGTACAGCGCGAACAACCTCGGCTCGGCCTACCTGCGCACGCTCCAGCCCGACAAGGCGTTGGAAGCCTTGGAGGAGGCGCGCGCGGCATCCGAAGCGGGCGACGGCACGGCACTGGCGGTGGCGATCCTCTCCAACCTGTCCGGCGCGTACTACGTCCGGGCCGAGTACGCCGAAGCCGAGCGCTACGCCCTCCAGGCGGTTCGTCTCGCGCGCGACCACGGCCAGCGGACGTTCGTGCCGCACGCGCTGCTCAATGTGAGCGCGAGCCGCATCGGCCTGCGCAACTACGACAACGCCGCCGAAGCCGCCCAGGCGGCGCACCAGGCGTTCGCCGACCTGGGCGACCGCTACCACGCGGCGCTGGCGCTGGGAAACGTCGCCGAAGCACTCGAAGGCGCCGGGCGGCAGGACGAAGCGGAGAAGGCGGGCCTGGAAGCGCTCGCCGAGCTGAAGGAGCTGAACGCCGACTACGGCACGATCGACGTCCGGATCACGCTCGGCCGCCTGAAGCTCCGCACCGGCCGGGACGCGGAGGCGCGGGAGCATTGGGCCGAGGCGCTGACCGTCTGCCAGCGCCTCGGCGACCCGCGTATCCCGGAGATCCGGGCCCTGCTGGCGACGGTGCCGACAGACGGGCCCCCGTCCCGGGATGCGCCGTACCCCTAGCCCGGCGCAGCCCAGCGGGACCCGGATCCAGTACACCAAGATCGACTGTCACGGCGCTGTCTTGCGGCGGCGGGGGTGGCCGACGCAAAGCCGGGAAAGCCGCCAAGCGGTGGCTGTCCACATCACCGCCGGTGTGTGGACAACCGGCTCAGGAGCGGGTCGGGGAAGGGGCCGGCAGTGCGCTCGGGTGGTAGTCGGCCGCCAGCAGGACCGGGCCCTCCTCCGCCGTCGGTGGTCGGAACGACAGGACCCAGAACGAGCCTTTCTTGCTCGGGACCACGCCGCCGCGGGCGGCCGGGAGCTCTACTCCGTCGCGGTCGGCCAGGGCGCTGACCAGGTCCGGGATCACTCCGCCCTGGCTGCACACCACCGGCGTCCCGCCGTCGCCCGCGACCGCCAGCAGTCGCGCCAGGCCCAGTACCGGGTCCGGCCAGTAGCCCTCTTCCGACAGCAGCGGCTCGTGCCGCACCTCGATACCGGTGTCCTCGGCGATGCCGTGCACCGTCTGCACGCACCTCAGCCGCGGCGCCGCCAGCACGCGGTCCGGACCGTACAACGCCAGCACCCGCCGCAACGCCGATGCCTGCCGCAGCCCCGCCTCCGACAACGGCCGCAGGTCGTCGTCGCCCGTCCAGTCGTCGCGCTTGCCCGCCTTCGCGTGCCGCACCAGCACCAGCGTCGTCAGGCCCACCGGCACCTCGCAGAAAGCGCGCAGCACCCGCACGTCCTCCGGCCGCGTCAGCAGCTTCTCCGCGGCCGTCGGGTCGAGCCAGCGCAGCTCGTCGACCTCGTCGTTCACGGCGAACGCGCCGGACACCGCTTCGGCGCTGAAGTAGTCGACCGTCTTCGGGACCGTGCCGGAGCCGGTGCGCGCCGGCACCGGGTACGCCGTCCGGGTCAGGTAGCGGCCGAGGACCGCCTCGAACCCCGTCTCCTCGCGCACTTCGCGCACGGCGGCTTCGGCGGTCGTCTCGCCGGGGTCGAGCTTTCCCTTGGGCAACGACCAGTCGTCGTACCGCGGGCGGTGGACCAAGGCGACCTCGGTCGCCTTCCCGACGCCGCGCCACAGCACCGCGCCGGCCGCCCGTACCTCCTGGGTCATCCGGCGGCCCCGTGCAGCTTCGCCAGCTCCAGCTGGTGGTCACGCACGCGCGAGCCGTCGGCCGGGAACGGCGACCACTCGCCGCTCGCGGTCAGCACCCAGCACCGCGTCGCCGGGTCCAGTGCCGAGTCGAAGATGTTGTCGAGCTGCGCGGTGAGCTTCGGGTCCTTGACGCGCACCAGCGCCTCGATCCGCCGGTCCAGGTTGCGGTGCATCATGTCCGCGCTGCCGATCCAGTGCGTGCCGCCGGCGCGGAAGTTGAAGATCCGCGAGTGCTCCAGGAACCGGCCCAGGATCGACCGGACGTGGATGTTCTCGGAAAGCCCTTCGACGCCCGGCTTCAGCGTGCAGATCCCGCGCACCACGATCTCGACCGGCACCCCGGCCTGCGACGCGTGGTAGAGCGCGTCGATGATCTGCTCGTCGACCAGCGAGTTGCACTTGATCCGGATGCCGGCGTGCTGGCCGGCCCGCGCCAGTTCGATCTCTTCGCCGATCGCGCGCACGATGCCGCGGCGGATGCCGTGCGGCGACGTGAGGATCGTCCGGTAGGTGTCCTGCCGCGAGTAGCCGGTGAGGACGTTGAACAGGTCGGTGACGTCGGCGCCGATGCTCGGGTCGGCGGTGAACAGGCCGATGTCCTCGTAGAGCCGCGCGGTCTTCGGGTTGTAGTTGCCGGTGCCGATGTGGCAGTAGCGCCGGATGGTCGAGCCCTCCTGGCGCACGATCATCGACACCTTGCAGTGCGTCTTCAGCCCGACCAGGCCGTACACGACGTGCACGCCCGCGCGCTCCAGCGTCCGCGCCCAGGTGATGTTCGCCTGCTCGTCGAAGCGCGCCTTGATCTCCACCAGCGCGACGACCTGCTTGCCCGCCTCGGCGGCGTCGATCAGCGCGTCGACGATCGGGGAGTCGCCCGACGTCCGGTACAGCGTCTGCTTGATCGCGAGGACCTTCGAGTCGGCCGCCGCCTGCTCGATGAACCGCTGCACGCTCGTGGAGAACGAGTCGTACGGGTGGTGCACCAGCACGTCACCCTCGCGCAACGTCGCGAAGACGCTCTTCGGCGTCTCGCGCTCGCCGAACGCGGGGTGCGTCGCCGGCACGAACGGCCGGTCCTTCAGCTCCTTGCGGTCCACACTGGACAGCTGGTGCAGGCAGGTCAGGTCGAGCAGGCCGGGCACCTCGACGACGTCCGCCGGGTCGACGTCCAGCTCGCGCAGCAGCAGTTCGAGCATGTGCTCGCTCATGTCCTGCGCGACCTCGAGGCGCACCGGCGGGCCGAACCGGCGCTGCGCGAGCTCGCGCTCGAGGGCCTGCAGGAGGTCTTCGTCACGGTCTTCGTCGACCTCGAAGTCGGCGTTGCGGGTGACGCGGAAGACGTGGTGCTCGGTGACGTCCATCCCGGTGAACAGCTCGCCGAGGTGCGCCGCGATGAGCTCTTCGAGGGGCAGGAACGTCGCGGTCCGGCTGGTCCGCTCGGTCTCGACGCGCATCAGGCGCGGCACGTTGCTCGGCACCTTCACCCGCGCGAAGCGCTCGGTGCCGCCCTCCGGGTCGCGGACCGTGACCGCCAGGTTGAGCGAAAGGCCCGAAATGTACGGGAACGGGTGCGCCGGGTCGACGGCCAGCGGCGTCAGCACCGGGAAGATCTGCTCGGAGAAGTAGCTGGACAGCCGGAGCTGGTCGGCGCCGGAGAGGTCGGCCCAGCCGACGATGTGGATGTCGTGCTCGGCCAGCTGCGGGCGCAGGTGCTTCTCGAACGCGCCGGTCTGCCGCTCGACCAGGTCCTGGTTGCGCTTGGCGATGTAGTCGAGCTGCTCGCGCGGGGTGAGCCCGTCCGCGCTGCGCACGAGGAGGCCGGTCTCGTCGCGGCGCTTCAGGCCGGCGACGCGGACCATGTAGAACTCGTCCAGATTGGACGCGAAGATGGCGAGGAACTTCGTCCGTTCGAGCAGCGGCTGCGACTCGTCCTCGGCCAGCGCGAGCACGCGGGCGTTGAAGTCCTGCCACGAGAGCTCGCGGTTGAAGTACCGGTCATCCGGGAGCGTCTCGGTGGCTGTCGGGGCCGTGGTGACCGCGGGCGGCGCCGACGGGCCGGCGCGGAACTCCTCGCCGGGGCGCTCGCTGGCGCGGCGCCGGGGCGTGGCCGCGGCGGCGGTGCTCTTGCGGGTTCTCGGCTTCCCGGCGTTGGCACGGGCGGCGGTGTCGCGCGCGGTCGACTTCGACGGGACCTTCTTGGCGGCGGCCGGTTTGGCCGCGTTCGCCCGGGCGGTGGTGGTCTTCTTCGCCGCCTCCGAAGATCCGTCCGCCGGGTTCCGTCGCCTCCGCGGTGCGGGTGTTCCGCCGTCGTCTGTGCTCACGGCCCCCATTCTTCACTAAGCCCGGCCGAATTGCGCAGGGCGCGGTGAAGGTCAGATGAACAGCTCCGCGGTGTGTTTCCCGACACCCAGCGCGCGCACGTGGGCGAGGTCTTCGGGGGTGTCGACGTCGCTGCGGAGACTCGGGAGCGGGTTTTTCAGCGGAACGGCCCCGGAGCCGGCGTGTTTTCGCGCCGAGCCCGGGCCGAAGTGCGGGTCGAGGGGCGCGCCGGGCGCGGACAGCAGGAGGGTGGTGCCGGTGCCCTGCCGGTCCGCGACGAAGGCGCGCTGCCCCGCCGCTTCGGCGAGGGCGTCGGCCAGGTCGCCGGCGCGCAGGGCCGGGAGGTCGGCCTGGAGGGCGCCGACGACGGAGCCGGGATCGTCTCGCCGGAGGAGCTCCGCGCCGTGGCGGAACGCGGAGTTCAGGGTTTTCTCGGCAGGTTCGCGGACGATCTCGACCCCGAGCTGGGCGAGCTCGGCGACGGAATCGGGATCGGCGGCGACGAGCAGGACGCGCCGCACGTGCGCACCCGAGGTGACGGCGGCGAGGGTGTCGGCGGCGAGGGCGAGGACGAGGCCGGGGTGCCGATCGGCCTCGACGGCGCCACGCAGCCGCGACTTGCCGTCTCGGGGGTGTTTCATCGGCACGACCAGGTCCACGTCCACCCGTCCATCTTTACCCGAACCGGCGGGTGGGTGCCGCCGACCGCCGGGTTCGGACGGTGGGCCCGGCCGGGAGGCCCTGTCGCCCGGACTCGCCGGCACCCCCCGATCACCGCCTCGACCTCGGCGAAGGCACCCTCCCTGGACTGCTCTCACCCCGGCGCGGCAGGATCTGGGGCGGACGTGACGTGTGGAGGAGGAGATCGTGGCCCGGCGTGAGAAGGGCGGCTTCTGGGTTGGGCTCGCCGCCGTACTGTTCTACCCGCTCACCGCCATCGGGCGGCGGGTCTACGTCGGGGCCGAGAAGATCCCCCGGCAGGGCCCCGCGCTGCTCGTCATGAACCACATCTCGCACCTGGACCCGGTCGTCGACGCCGTCTTCGTGCACCGGCAGAAGCGCGTTCCCCGCTTCCTCGGCAAGGAGAGCCTGACGCGCACCCCGGTCTTCGGGAAGATCTTCGTCGGGGCCGGGCAGATCCCCGTCTCGCGCGGGTCGGCCGCCGCCGGGGACAGCCTCAAGGCCGCCCACCAGGCCCTCGAAGAAGGCAAGATCGTCGTCATCTACCCCGAGGGCACCATCACCAAGGACCCCGCCGGCTGGCCGAAGGAGTCCTTCACCGGCGCCGCGCGGCTCGCGCTGCAGAACGACGTCCCCATCATCCCCATCGCGCGCTGGGGGACCAACCAGATCTTCAACGGCTACACCAAGAAGTTCACGCCGTTCCCGCGCAAGACGATCACCCACTCGATCGGCGACCCGATCGATCTCTCCGCCTACCGCGGCGGCAACACGCGCAGCGCGTCGAAGCTGCGGGAGGTCACCAAGGTCATGATGGACGAGGTGACCCGCCTGCTCGGCGAGATCCGCCACGAAGAACCGCCGACGGCGAAGCCGGGGGACCCCGTCTGATGCGCGCCGACGTCCAGCGGGTCACCGTGCTCGGGGCCGGCTCGTGGGGCACCGCCTTCGCGAAGGTGCTCGGCGACGCCGGTCGCGACGTCACGATGTGGGCGCGCCGCGAAGAGGTCGCCGCCGACATCCGCGAGCGGCACGTCAACAGCGCCTACCTGCCCGGTGTCGGCCTGCCGGAGAACATCACCGCGACCAGCGACCCCGCGAAGGCGCTCGAAGACGCCCAAGCCGTCGTCCTGGCCGTGCCCAGCCAGAGCCTGCGGGCGAACCTTTCGGAGTGGCGCCCCCTGCTGCCGCCCGACGCGGTCCTCGTCAGCCTCGCCAAGGGCGTCGAGCTCGGCACGCTCAAGCGGATGAGCGAGGTCATCGGGGAGATCGTCGGGATCGACCCCGGCGAGGTCGTCGTGGTCACCGGGCCCAACCTGGCCAAGGAAATCGCCGCCGGGCAGCCGTCCGCGGCGGTGCTCGCCTGCGCCGACCACGAACGTGCCGTCGCGATCCAGCGCGCCTGCGCCAACTCCTACTTCCGCCCGTACACCAACACCGACGTCGTCGGCTGCGAGCTGGGTGGCGCGTGCAAGAACGTCATCGCGCTCAGCACCGGCATGGCCGCGGGTCTCGGCCTCGGCACCAACACGATGGCCACGCTCATCACCCGCGGCCTGGCCGAGATGGCCCGCCTCGGCGCGAAGCTGGGCGCCGACCCGCTGACGTTCGCCGGGCTCGCCGGCGTCGGCGACCTGGTCGCGACGTGCTCGTCGCCGCTTTCGCGCAACCGGACGTTCGGCGAGCGCCTCGGTCGCGGCGAGACCCTCGAACAGGCGCAGGCGGCGGGCGGCGGGCAGGTCGCCGAGGGTGTCATGTCGTGCTCGTCGATCCGGGCGCTGGCCATGAGCGTCGGTGTCGACATGCCGATCACCGACGCGATGCACCGCGTCTGCCACGAGGGCGTCGACCCGCGGCAGGCCGGCGCCGAGCTGCTGGGCCGCTCGCAGAAGCACGAGTGGTCCTGACCCTCCCGGCAGGTGGGACGTCTTGACCGGGCCGGCACGGTAGGGAACGCTGAGCGCCATGTTCGCGTGCGAGATGACTGAGCTGCGGGGCCTTACGGGTCTCCGCGCCGTCATGTGCGCGTGTCGCTGTTGTCGGTGAACCCCGCCCCGGCCCCAGTTCGACACCCCTTTTCTCTTCCGTGAGGACCTCATGTTCGCCGTTCCCGACAACACCCTGCTGCGTCCCGAGAACCCCGCGCTGCGCCACCCCGTGCGCGTCGCGCTGGAGGTCGCCGCCGACCGCGACCGCTGGAAGCACCTGCTGCGCTACGACCCCGACGAGCGGTTCGCCACGCTCGTCGAGAAGGACGAGCGGCAGGAGGTCTGGCTGATGAGCTGGCTGCCCGGCCAGCGCACCGACCTGCACGACCACGCGTTCGCCAGTGGCGCATTCACGCTGGTCAGCGGTCATCTGACGGAGGCGGTGGCCCGCCGCGCGCCGGACGGCCGCGCGATCACCGAGCTGCACGCGCTGTCGGCGGGGCAGTCACGGGTGTTCGGCCCGGGGTACGTGCACGAGGTGCGCAACGACGGCCCGGACCCGGCGATCTCGATCCACGTCTACCGCGACGCCGAGCGCGAGATGCGCTCGTACCACCTGGACCCGCTCGGCGGCCCGGTCCTGGACTGAACCATTCAGTCCAGGACGCCGCGGGCCCGGAACTCGCGCTCGATCGCTTCCCGGTCCGCGCCGCCCGCGAGCAGCGTGTGCAGCAGGATCCGGGCCTTGCGCGCGTCCAGCCAGCCGGCCATCGTCGCGCCCATCGCGATCAGGCTCGACTCCGAGCCGGGGAAGCCGTACGTCGACCGCAGCGTCGGGCCCGCGCCCGTCCGGGAAGCGACGACCACCGGCAACGACGTCACCAGCCGGGCCACCACGTCGGCCGTGCCGGCCGACACGTGGCCGGCGCCGGTCGCCGCCAGCACGATTCCGCGCACTCCAGGCTGCGAAGCGGCGTGAGAGAGCACCGCGCCCGAGTCGTCGAGGCCGGATTCCACCACCGGCACCAGCCCCGAAAAGTCCGTGCCCGGCAACGCGGGCAGCCGCGGCGGCGACGGGTGGAACCAGTGCACCGCCCGCTCGACGACCATGCCGAGCGGCCCCGCCGGCGCCGATGAGAACGCCTCCAGGTGGCTCGAATGCGCTTTCCGCACCCACCGCGCCGCGTGGACGTCGTCGTTCAGCGTCACCAGCACGCCCCGCCCGCGGCTGCGCGGGTCGGCCGCGACCGTCAGGGCGTTGCGCAGGTTCGCCGGGCCGTCCGGGCTGAGCAGGCCCGCGTTGCGCATCGCCCCGGTGACGACCACCGGGACCTCCGACGGCCAGCCCAGCTCCAGGAAGTACGCCGTCTCCTCCAGGGTGTCGGTGCCCTGCACGACGACGAACCCGTCGGCGTCCTGCCGCAGCCCCCACTCGCGGCACCGCAGCAGCGTCGCGAAGTCCATCGACGCGCTGCCGATTCCGGCCAGGGTCTCGGCCAGCACGTCCATCGGGAGGTCGCCGAGGCCACCGAGCAGTTCCGACGCGCCGAGCCGGGGGACGGCGCCACCCTCGCCGGAGACGGGGGCCATCGAGATGGTGCCGCCCAGCGTGGCGACGGCGATCAAGGGACGAGCCATGTCGCCACCCTATTCAGCCGCCCTTGACCGCCTGGAGCGTGTAGCTCGCCGCGACCCGCGACGGCGTGTCCGTCATCCGCCACTCGTCCGTGGCCTCGTCGTGCGTCATCTGCCCGGGGATCGCGTTCCACGGGACGCTGTCGTGCTCGGTGAACGCGGTCAGCGTCAGGCCGTTGTCCAGCAGCGCCGTGATGATCTCGCCGAGGGAGTGGTTCCACGAGTGGCTGATGCTGTTCTCCAGCTTCCGCGAGACCTTCATGTACGTCTCGGGCTCGTCGAACACCAGCGGTTCGGCGTGCTCGAAGTACGGGTACCGCGGCCACGCCGGGTCCGCGGTTTCGTCGAGCGCCCACAGCATCGGGTGCCCTTCGCGGACGAACAGCCGGCCACCGGGCCGCAGGAGACCGGCTACGACCGACGCCCACCGCGCGATCGAAGGCAGCCAGCACAGGGCGCCGATCCCGGTGTAGACCAGGTCGAACCGCCCCGCGCCGAGCACTTCGACGGCGTCGTAGACGTTCGCCTCGTGGAAGTCGATCGAAGCGCCGGCGGCGGACGCGAGCCGCCGCGCCTCCGTCAGCGCCGCGCCCGAGAAGTCCAGGCCCGTCATCGAAGCGCCCAGCCGGGACAGCGAAACGGTGTCCGTCCCGATGTGGCACTGCAGGTGGACCGCGCGCAGCCCGGTGAGGTCGCCCAGGCGCGGCCGGTCGAACCGCACGACGCCGCTCAGGTACGCCGGGTCGGCCGCGATGGCCGCGAAGTTGGATTCCGGCGAAGCCGCGTGCAGCGCCGCGCGTTCGTCCCAGTTGGCCTTGTTGACGGCGAACGAGTCCGTCACGACGTCGCTGCCCGTTCGGCGGCGCTGCGCAGGACGCAGAACTCGTTGCCCTCCGGGTCGGCGAGCACGGCCCAGCCGGTGCCGTCGGGCTTGCGGAGGTCGTTCACCAGCGTCGCGCCCAAGCCCAGGATCCGCTCGACCTCTTCGTCGCGCAGGACGTCCGGCTGCAGGCACACGTGCAGGCGGTTCTTGACGGTCTTCGGTTCGGGGACGCGCAGGAACAGCAGGTCGATGCCGCCTTCGAGACCGATGCCGCACTCATCGTCCCCGGGCTGGTCCTCGTCGGGGACCGGCTTCCCGGTGACTTCGCTCCAGAACTGGCAGAGCTTGTAGGGGTCGGCACAGTCGACGGACACGTGCAGGACGGACGACGGCATGGCACTCCTCAGGATCGGGTGCCGTCGAGTCTGGCCGAGCCGCCGGAGGAGGGCGAACCGATTTCAGGACGCCCGAGCGCTCGCGCGAGGATGTCCCGCTTCTCCGGAAGCCAGCGCGAGCCCGGCCGTCCGGTGCACGCGCCGGCTGTCGTCGACGATCAGGATCTCGCAGTCCGGCCGGTCGGCCGCCCAGGTGATGCCCTCGGCGCCCATCGCGAACGCCGCGGTGGCCAGCGCGTCGGCCGTGACCAGGTCGCCGGCCACGATGGTGACGCTCATCAGCCCGGTCGCCGGTGTTCCCGAACGGCCGTCCACGATGTGCGAGCCGCGCTCGTAGGCCGCCGACGTCGCGATCGCGCCGTTGCGCGACTCCAGCACCGCGCACACGGCCAGGGGCTGCTCGGGGTGGCGGATGCCGACCCGCCACGGCCGTCCCGGTTCCGGCTCGCCCGCCGTGACGACGTCGCCGCCGGCGTTGAGGCAGAACGTCGTCGCGCCCTCGGCCTTGAGCATGTCGGCGGCGCGCTGCACCGCCCAGCCCTTGACCACCGCGCACGGGTCGAGCCCGCGCCCGGGCAGCCGCGCGCGGAACGCGCCGCCGGAGAGCTGCTCGTAGTACGCGCAGAGCTCCAGGACCTCCAGGAGGTCGTCGGTCAGCTCGGCCGCGGTGAGCTCGCCGCGGTCGTAGCGGCTGACCTCGCTGTCCGCCTTGAACGGGCTGAACCGGGCGTCGACGTCGCGGAACCAGGCGAACACCTCGTCGACGATCTCGGCGAAGTCGCCGTCGTCCCGCAGGTCGAGGGAGATCGGCAGGCCCATCACCTGCTCGACGCGCGTGGTCATCTGTTGCCCCTGGCGTCGATGGCCGCCCGCAGCGACGTCTTGTACGACTCGCTCGTCTCGGTCGCCCCGGTGATCGTGTCGATGTCGGCGCTCTGCGCTTTCATGGCTTCCTCCTGCAACCGCGGCAACGCGGTCAGCGCGCGGCCGTCGTGGGGAGCCTGCAGCAGCGTCACCGCCACCATCCGGGAGCCGGTGAACGTCACCTCGACCTGGACGGTCCCGTAGTTGCTGGACTCCGCGGAACCCTGGGTCGTGACTGTCGCGTTCGCACTGTCCGGAGTGGACGTGGTGGACGGTGCCGTCGAAGCCCGCGGAGCGGGGGCGGTCGACGGTGCGGCGATACTCGGCGGCGGCGCGGCGACGGCGGTGTTGTGCACCGGCCCCGGCTCGAACCGCCAGACCGCGATGAACCCCGCGACCGAAAGCGCGACGACGAAGATGGTCCGTTTCACTGGGCTGTCCCCTTAGGCCGCGAGGCTGAAGCGTTCGGCGTGGACCTGGGCCTTCGGCACGCGCAGCTCGCGCAGGCTGCGCAGCACCGCCGACGTCATCCCCGGCGGGCCGCAGACGAACACGTCCCGCTCGTGCACGTCCGGCACCATCATGTGCAGGTTCGCCGGGCCGAGCATCGCCCCGCGCGGGCCGACCGCCTGGTCCGATCCGGTGAGGACGCTCACCACCGCGCCACGGGCTTTGGCGAGCCCGTTGAGCTCGGGCAACAGGACCGCGTCGGCCTGCGTGCGCACCCGGTAGAGGACGACGACGTGGCCGTCGATGTCCTCCAGCAGCGCCCGGATCGGCGTGATGCCGACGCCGCCCGCCACGAGCAGCGCGTTGGGCCGCTGCTGGTGGATCGTCGTGAACGCGCCGTACGGGCCTTCGGCGAACACCCGCGTCCCGACGCGCAGGCTGCGCAGCGACGCGCTGGAGTCGCCGAGCGCCTTCGCGGTCAGGCGCAGCGTGCGCCCGTCGGGCGCGGCGGACAGCGAGAACGGGTTGGCCTGGTACCAGCGGTCCTTCGTGAGGAACCGCCACAGGAAGAACTGGCCCGCGCGCGCCGGCATCTTGTCGAGGTGCTTGCCCGTCATGTAGACCGAAACCACGTCCGGCGCCTCGGAAACCACGGCGGTGACGCGCAGCTGGTGGCGCAGGTTCCGCCACAGCGGGAGCACGACGCGCCCGGCGAGCACGGCGAAGCCGGCGCCCAGCCACATCGTCCACCAGTAGGCCTTCGCCGTCGGGGCACTGGCGAACGACGTCCCGAGCGCGATCTGGTGCGTGAACGCCAGCACGATGGCGGCGTAGGTGTAGAGGTGGATGAAGTGCCACGTCTCGTAGGCCAGCCGCTTGCGCGCGAACTTCGCCGAAGCCGCGCCCACGATGAGGATCACGGCGAACGCGACCAGGGCCCGCAGGATCCCTTCGAGCGTGTTCGCCATTTCGACCAGCTCGTCGACGACGCCCTTGTTCGAGACCTCCGCGTACCCGAACGCGATGAACACGAGGTGCGCCAGCAGGGTCCAGAGGATCGTGAAGCCGGTCCACCGGTGCCACGTCGTGAGCCGGTCCATCCCGATCCGCCGGTCCAGCCAGGGCAACCGGGCCACCAGCAGCAGCTGCGTGGCCATCGCCAGCGCGCCGTACATCCCGGCGAGCCTGCCGATGCTGATCAGCACGTTCTGGGACAGCCCGGCCTGGGCGAAGAGCACCGTGACGGCGCCCACGTTGGCGCCCAGGAAGAGGAAGAGGCCGGATTTCGCGGCGATCCGGGGGCGGATCGCCGGGCGCGTGGCCTCGGCGGTCTGCGTCATGCTGGTCACACGGATCCCCTTCGGTTTCGGTTCACGAAGGCCAGCTTCGCCACGGAGCCTGTGGCGAGTCTGGGTAACGGCTGTCGGATTCCTGTCGGCCCGGGTCACCGGTCGCCGCTCGCCCGCGCGCCGGGAGAAGATGGGGTGGTGCAGCCCTCCGAACCCGTGCGCCTGCTCGTCGTCGACGACGAGCCGCACATCGCCGACCTCGTCGCCACCGTCGCCCGGTACGAGGGCTGGCAGGCGGTCACGGCCGGGTCCGGGAAAGCCGCGCTGAGCCAGGCCGCGGAGTTCGGGCCGGACATCGTCGTGCTCGACCTGATGCTGCCCGACCTGGACGGCTTCACCGTGCTCGACCGCCTCCGGGAGAACGGCAGCACGGTGCCCGTGGTGTTCCTCACGGCCAAGGACGCGACGGCCGACCGGATCGCCGGGCTCACCCGCGGGGGTGACGACTACCTCGTGAAACCGTTTTCCGTCGAGGAGCTGATGGCGCGGCTGCGGGCGGTGCTGCGGCGCAGCTCCGGCGTCACGCACCAGGTGGTGACGCGCGGCGCCGTCCTGCGCGTCGGCGACCTGACGCTGGACGAGGACACCCGCGAGGTCCGCCGCGGCGACCGGCCGGCCGAGCTGACCCCGACCGAGTACGAGCTGCTGCGCTACCTCATGCGCCGCTCGCCCGCGGTGCTGACGAAGGCGCAGATCCTCGACCACGTCTGGGAGTACGACTTCGGCGGCCGGTCCAATGTGGTCGAGCTCGTCATCTCGCACCTGCGGCGCAAGGTCGACGCGGGCGACGGCGAACCGCTGATCCACACCGTGCGCGGCGTCGGGTACGTCGTGCGCCAGGCCAGCCGGTGAAGCGCTTCTTCCGCCGGTGGTACGGGGCCTGGCAGCGCACGCGGCTGGGCACCCGGATCACGCTCGGCCTCGGCGCGCTCGCGCTGGTCGTGTTCGCGGCCGTCGGCGTCACGACGGTCGGGATCATGCACGGCTACCTCGACCGGCGGCTCGACGAGCAGCTGTCCAAGAGCCAGAACACGCAGCTGCCGATGCTGCGCGAGACGCACGGCTCGCCGCAGTCGATCTACTCGTGGTACTCGGCGCTGTACAAGGTGCGCGACGGCGTCGCGATGCCCGAGCCGGGCGGCAAGCTGCCGGGGGACGGCCGCCAGCTCGCGAAGATCGCCGCCGAGGCGGCGGGCGGCGACGTCACGCGCACCGTCTACCTCTCCGACGACGGCCCCTACCGGGTGCGGGCCTGCCCGGTCGACAACGGTTCGGTGCTGCTGTCCGCCGCGCCGCAGAAGGACCTCGACGGCACGGTCCGGCAGCTGATCTGGGTGGAGGTCGGCGCCTTCGCGTTCGCGCTGGCCGTGCTGGTGGTCGTGGGACGGCTCGTGCTGAGCCGCGGCTTGCGCCCGCTGGCCGACATGGCCGGGACCGCGCACGACATCGCGTCCCACGACCTCACCGCGAACCCCGCCCTGCCGGCCCGCGCGGCGGGCACGGGCGGTGGCGCCGAGGTCGACGAGCTGCGGACGGCGTTCAACGTGATGCTCGCGCACATCGACACGTCCCTGGCGGCGAAGACCGAGGCGAACGAGCGGCTGCGCCGGTTCGTGGCGGACGCGTCGCACGAGTTGCGGACGCCGTTGACGTCGATCCGGGGCTACGCCGACCTTTTCCGCTACGCGGCGGCGAACGAGCCCGCGGAGCGGGAAGCGCACCTGGGGAAGATCCGCTCCGAGACGGCGCGGATGAGCGTCCTCGTCGACGACCTCCTGCTGCTGGCCCGGCTCGACGCGCGGGCGGCCGAGACGCCGTTGCGGCCGGAGCGCGTCGACCTGGCCGAGCTGGCCGGCGACGCGGCGGACGCGTTCGCCGCCGGCCGTCCCGACCACCCGCTGACGACTTCCCTCGACGCGGCTTTCGTGGACGCCGACCCGGTGCGGCTGCGGCAGGTGTTCGACAACCTGCTGGCCAACGCGGCCGTGCACACGCCGCCCGGGACCGCGGTGCACGTCTCGGTGACGGCCTCGGCGTCCGAAGCGGTCGTGGCGGTGGCCGACGCCGGACCGGGGATCGCCGCGGCCGATCAGGAGCGCATCTTCGACCGGTTCTTCCGCGTCGACGACTCGCGCACCCGCGGCAACGGCGGCACCGGGCTCGGGCTGTCGGTGGTCCAGTCCCTGGTCACGGCGCACGGCGGCACGGTCGCGGTCGCCTCGGAGCCGGGCCGGACGGTGTTCACGGTCAGGTTGCCGCTCGCCCGGTGACGTGGTCCGGGGTCGTCCAGCCGGGGGAGAGGTCGGTGGACGGCTCGGGCGCGCCGAAGACCGTCCGGACCGGGAGCACTCCCGCCCAGGCGGCGTCCGCGTCGAGGTCCTCCGGCTCGTCGTCCGGGCCCTCGGCGCGCATTTTCACCGACGCCTCGGCGAGGTCCAGCGACAGGACGCTCACCGCCGCGAACTCCTTCGCGTTGACCTCGCGCGCGTGCTCCCAGGAACCCGGCGCGAGGTGGTCGGTGAGGACCTTGAGGCCGTGCATCTTCGCTTCGGGGTCGACGACCGGCTCCGCCTTCCCGAAGATGACCGCGCTGCGGTAGTTCATCGAGTGGTTGTTCACCGAGCGCGAGTAGACGATGCCGTCGAGGAGCGTCACCGTGACGCAGACGTCGAGGTCCCGGGACGCCGTGCGCAGGCTCGACGCGCCGGTGGAGCCGTGCAGGTAGAGCGTGTCGCCGTCGCGGCCGTAGCCGGTCGGCAGGACCAGGGGCGCGCCGTCGCGGACGATGCCGAGGTGGCAGATCAGGCCCTCGTCCAGGACGGCGTGGAGTGCGGAGCGGTCGGTCACGGCCCGGTGCTTCTTGCGGCCGAGCGTGGTGCGGGGCGTGGTGGACAGCATGCGACCAGCGTCTCCCAGCACAGTGGCATCGGAGAACGTCCACTTCTCGTACACTTGGGAAGTCCACTTGAGGAGGTCCCCGTGACCCACGCCGACACCGCGCTCCCGGTCAGCCTCGACCGGGACGACGCGACGCCGCTGGCCGTCCAGCTCGCCGACGCGCTGCGCGAAGCGGCCGCTTCGGGCCACCTCCGGGGCGGCGACCGGCTCCCGTCGACGCGGGCACTGGCCGGACGCCTCGGCGTCAGCCGGACGGTGACGTCGGCGGCGTACGAGCAGTTACACGCCGAGGGGTGGATCGCCGGGCGGCACGGGTCCGGCACGTACGTGACGACACCGCCCTCGTTTTCGGCGTCGGAGGTGCCGGCGCCGGCTGTCCCGGCGCCCGAGTCCGAAGCGCCGTCGCTGCTCGACCTCGGGCCGGGGACGCCGTGGGCGGACGGCCTGGACCGCGCGGCCTGGCGCCGCGCGTGGCGGGCCGCGGCCGACCCGGATCCGCTGGTCCGCGCGCACCGCGCCGGGCTGGCGGAGTACCGCGCGGCCGTGTCGGAGCACCTGCTGCGCCACCGCGGGCTGGCGGCGGGCTCGGTGCTGGCGACCGGCGGGACGACGGCGGCGGTCGTCGAGCTGGCCGCGGCGGTGCTCGAACGCGGGGACGTCGTCGCCGTCGAGGAGCCCGGCTACCAGCGCGCGGTGCAGGCGTTCCGGCGGGCGGGCATGCGGGTGGTGGGCGTGCCGGTGGACGACGAGGGCCTGCGCCCGGACGCGATCCCGGCGGGGGCGAGGGCGGTGTACTGCTCGCCGGCGCACCAGTACCCGATGGGCAGCCGGCTGAGCGCGGCGAGGCGGGTCGCGCTGGTGGAGCGGGCGCGATCGTCCGCGATGTTGGTGATCGAGGACGACTACGACGGCGAGCTGCGCTTCGACGTGGCGCCGCTGCCGATGCTGGCGTCGCTGGCACCGGACGTGGTGGCGCACTTGGGGACGACGTCGAAGATCCTGACGCCGACGCTGGGGGCGGGGTGGATGGTGGCGCCGGAGGCGATCACGTCGGCGGTGCTGGCGTACCGGGATTCGACGGGGACGCGGCCGTCGCCGGCGGGGCAGCGGGTGCTCTACGAGTTCGCGCGGAACGGGGATCTGGGGCGTCACTTGCGGAAGCTGCGCCGCGAGATGGCCGAGCGGCGGACGTTGCTGGCGGGAGCGTTGGCCGGGGCGGGGATCCCGGTGCGGGGCGATGACGCGGGGGCGCATCTGGTGGTGCCGTTTTCGTCGGCTTCGGTGGAGGCTTCGGTGATCTCCGCGGCGGAGCGGCGGGGGATCCGGCTGGACGGGTTGGCGCGGCACTTCGCGGGGGAGCCTTCGGCCCACGGGGTGGCGATCGGGTACGCGGGTTGTGGGCGGGAGGCTTTGGTGGCGGCGTTGCCCACGTTGGTTTCGCTGCTGCGGTGAGGTTCGCGGTTGTCCACAGTCCTTGCGTGATGTGGACAACGAGGCCCGGCCGGCGGTCTTTCGCGGCTTCGGGCCGGTTCGCGGCGCTACGCTCAGTGGGGTGGCAGTCCCCCTGGGAGGGCGGGTTTCGCCCTGGCCCGGCGCGGGGACCTGGCGGTGCCTCGATGTACCAGACGTGACAGGGCCCGCACAGGTTGCGCTCATCGCCCGTGGGGTGCCGCCCGGCGCACCGGGCTCGGCTGTTCGCCGAGGTCACCGGGTACGGTGGCTCACCATGAGCGAGAAGATCCGGGTGGCGGTCGTGTTCGGCGGGCGCAGCAGCGAGCACACCATCTCCTGCCTCTCCGCCGGCAGCGTCCTGGGGAACCTCGATCCCGGACGGTTCGAAGCCGTTCCCGTCGGGATCACCCGCGCGGGCCGGTGGGTGCTCGGCACCGGGGACTCCGCGCAGCTCGCCATCCGGGGCCGCGAACTGCCGTCCGTCGATGACGGCAAGGGACTCGTCCTCGCCGGCGATCCCTCCAGCCAGGGGCTCGTCGCCGTCGAAGCCGGGCGGGAAAGCGAACTCCTCTCGCAGGTGGACGTCGTCTTCCCGGTGCTGCACGGCGCCTTCGGCGAAGACGGCACCATCCAGGGCCTGCTCGAACTCGCCGGCATCCCGTACGTCGGCCCCGGCGTGCTCGCCAGTGCCGCCGCCATGGACAAGGAAACCGCCAAGAAACTCCTGGCCGCCGAAGGGCTTCCGGTCGGTACCTTCGCCGCCCTCAAGCGCAGTGAGTCCACTTTGGACGAACACGACAAGGCCAAGCTCGGCCTGCCCGTCTTCGTCAAGCCCTCGCGCGCCGGTTCCTCCGTCGGCATCAGCCGCGTGACGTCGTGGGACGACCTCGACGCCGCCATCGAGCTCGCCCGCGCCACCGATCCCAAGGTCCTCGTCGAAGCCGCGGTCGTCGGCCGTGAGGTCGAGTGCGGCGTCCTCGAGTTCCCCGACGGCCGCGTCGAAGCGTCGCTCCCCGCCGAGATCCGCGTGCTCTCCGAGGACGAAAACGCTTGGTACGACTTCGAAACCAAGTACCTCGGCGACGACGCGGAGCTGGACATCCCGGCCAAGCTCGACGACGCGCTCACCGAGAAGCTGCGCGCCATGGCCGTCAAGGCGTTCCGGGCGCTCGACTGCCAGGGTCTCGCCCGCGTCGACTTCTTCGTCGGTGCCGACGGCGAGCTGACCATCAACGAGGTCAACACCATGCCCGGCTTCACGACGAAGTCCGCCTACCCGAAGATGTGGGAGGTCACCGGCGTCGACTACACGACCCTGCTGACCACGCTCATCGACACGGCCATCGCGCGGGGCACGGGCCTGCGCTGACCGAGGCTCAGGAGAACCGCAGCGGCCGAGCGGGCAGCTTCGCCGCCACGGTGTCCGAGATCTGCTGCAACGGCCCGGTCCCGGCGCTGTCCGGCACCGTCAACGCCGCGTAGACCTCGCGATCCACGACGTACCACGTCGACGCGCCGTCGCCCGGCACCTGCAGCCACTGGACCTTGTTCACCAGCCGCAGCGCCGCCGTCGGCGTCAGCTCCGGGGGCCGGCTCAGCCCGCACCGGAGCACGAGCGGGTCGTCGGAGCCCCAGGCCACCGTGGCCGGCGGGGCCGGGTCCGCCAGCGCGCGCACCTTGAGAGAAGTCCCGTTCGACGTCAGCTCCGTCGGCACCGCCCCCAGCAGCGTCGTGCAGCCCGGCGACCCCGCGAACGGCGCGGGCACGGGGACGAGCGGCAACGGGCCGGAGTCCGCGGACTCCGAGGAACGCAGGGTCAGGGCGAAGACGGCGACGGCGACCGCCAGGGCCACGGCGAGCGCGGCCGCGGTGACGAGCACCACCCTGGGCGGGGCACCGGTGTCGGAATCGGGCACGCCACCACTACACCATTACTCAGAGATGCACGACCGGGCAGGTCAGCGTCCGCGTGATGCCTTCCACGTTCTGCACCTTGGCGACCACGAGCTGGCCCAGCTGGTCGACGCTGTCGGCGGCCGCGCGGACGATCACGTCGTACGGCCCGGTGACATCCTCCGAACTGGTGACGCCGGCGATGCTGGAGATCTCGGCTGCCACCGCGGCCGCCTTGCCGACCTCGGTCTGAATGAGGATGTATGCGTGGACCACGGCGCGCCCTTTCGTCGGGATCGATCGGCTCAAGGTAGGAACGTTCTCAGCAACGTATCGCCAGCTCACGGAAAAACATAGGGCATCCGACTATCGGTGATCGATCTTTGTCCCGGTAGAGAAAGCAGAGGTGACCGGTGTCACCGAACGACGGAACGGTCGCCGAGACCGGGGAGTTCGCGCTCATCCGCGCCGTCACCGAAGGACGGCGCCAGCCCCCGGGCACGCTGCTCGGCCCGGGCGACGACGCCGCCGTCGTCGCGGCCCCCGACGGCCGCGTGGTCGCCAGCACCGACGTGCTCGTCCAGGGTGTCCACTTCCGGCTCGACTGGTCGCCGCCCGAGTACGTCGGGCGCAAGGCCGTCGCGGTCAACCTGGCCGACATCGCCGCCATGGGCGCCACCCCGACCACCGTCCTGGTCGGCCTCGCCTGCCCGCCCGACACCCCGCGCGACGTCGTCACCGCGCTGGCCGACGGCATGTGGGCCGAGGCCGAACGCGCCGGCATCGGCGTCTCCGGCGGCGACATGGTCCGCGCCGACCAGCTCGTGATCAGCGTCACCGCGCTCGGCGACCTGGGCGACCGCGAGCCCGTGACGCGCTCGGGCGCCCGGCCCGGCGACGTCCTCGCCGTCAACGGGAAGCTCGGCTGGGCGGCGGCCGGCCTGGCCGTGCTCGGCCGCGGGTTCCGCTCGCCGGTCGGCGTCGTCAACGCCCAGCGCTGCCCGGAACCGCCGTACGACGCGGGTCCGCGCGCTGCCCTCGCGGGAGCCACGGCGATGATCGACGTCTCCGACGGGCTCCTGGCCGACCTCGCCCACATCGGCGAGGCGTCCGGCGTCGGGATCGACGTCCGCACGGCCGACCTCGACGTCCCCGGGCGGCTCACCGAAGTCGGCGCCGCACTGGGCGCCGACCCGCTGGACTGGGTCCTGACCGGTGGTGAGGATCACGCCCTCGTCGCGACCTTCCCGCCGTTCACCGAACTCCCCGAGGGCTGGCGCACGATCGGCGTCGTCACCATGGCGGACTCCGGGATCACGGTGGACGGGAAACCGTTTTCGCGAGAAGCAGGATGGACGCACTGGCGCTGATCTAGGCTCGGAAAGCGTGAGAATCGTTCCGGTCCCCTTCGACCATCCCGACGCGGCCAAGCTCATGGCCGCGGTGCAGCAGGTCTACGTCGAGCGCTACGGCGACGAAGACGCCACCCCGATGACCCCGGCGGACTTCGACCCGCCGCAGGGCGTCTTCCTCGTGGGTTACCAGGGCGCCGAAGCGGTCGCCTGCGGGGCGTGGCGCGCCCACGACGGCCCCGCCCCGGACTTCCGGGACGGCGACGCCGAGTTCAAGCGGATGTACGTCGCCGATTCCGCCCGCGGCCGCGGGTTCGCGCGGATGATCCTGTCCGAGCTGGAGCGCACGGCGGCGCTGTGCGGCCGCAAGCGCGCGATCCTGGAAACCGGGACCAAGCAGCCCGAGGCCATCGCGCTGTACACGTCTTCGGGCTACACCGAGATCCCGAAGTTCGGCGTGTACAAGGACGAGGAGTCGAGCCGCTGCTACGGCAAGGACCTCACTTCGGTGTGAGCTTCAGCAAGGCCGCCGCGTGTGGTCGCAGGGACATCGAGACGTCGGAACCGAGGTCTCGATGCGCCCAGAGATCCCGGACGGTCCAGGCGCCCGGGATCGCCGCGGAGACGGTCGCGGTGGTGGTGCCGGTGTTGAGCAGCACCACCGCGAACCCGCCGCCGGTCAGCGGTTTCCCCCACACCTGGTAGCCGGGGCCGGCGGCGAGCTGACGGCCCTGGCCGCCCGCGAAGTCCTGGTCGACGGCGATCGCTTCGGGGTTGGCGAGCGTCGCGAGGTCGGCGCCGGAGAGCTTCGCCGGGTCGGTGCCGGCGAACAGCGGCGCGTTCAGCACGGCCCAGACGCTGAAGTGGGCGCGGGCCTCGTCCGCGGTGAGGGTGCCGTTGCCCACCTGCAGCATGTCCGGGTCGTTCCAGCCGCCGGGCGAGCCGCTGTGGGGCGCGACGGCGGCCTGCTGGTCGATCGTCGCGAGGACGGAGTCCCAGGTCGGGACCAGGTCGTTGGTGGTCCGCCACAGGTTCGCCACCGGCCGGGCCCAGGTCCACGGGCTGGAGACGCCGTATTCGGAGATCGCGTAGACGATCGGGCGGGGCAGCGCGGCGAGCTCGTCGCGCATCTTCTCGAACGCCGCCCTGCGGTCGAGGCCGTCGACGGTGTCGGCGTTGCACCAGTCGTACTTGAGGTAGTCGACGCTCCACCGGTCGAACGTCTCCGCGTCCTGGCGCTCGTGGCCGAGCGAGCCGATGCCGGACGCGGGGTAGGCGTCGTTCGCCATCGCGCAGGTCCGGCTGCCCGGCACGGCGTAGATGCCGAACAGCAAGCCGCGGGAGTGCACGTAGTCGGCGAGGTCGGCGATGCCGTGGGGGAACCGCGTCGGATCGGCCCGCAGCGAGCCGTCGGCCGCGCGCGTGGGTGCCTGCCAGCAGTCGTCGACGACGACGTAGCGGTAGCCCGCGTCCCGCAGGCCGGTGTCGGCCAGGGCGTCGGCGGCCTGCTTGACGACGTCTTCGGTGAGGTCGTAGCAGCGGACCTGGTTCCAGCTGTTCCAGCCCATCGGCGGCGTCGCGGCCAGGCCGTTCGCCAGGGCCGGGGATGCGCCGGGCAGGCTCAGCAGCCAGGTCAGCACGATGAGCAAGAGCACGAGGCCCGTGCTCCCGGTACTGGCGTTCCGGTTCGCGGCGATGGCGTGATCCAATCGCACGGGAAGTGAAACTGCAGTCACTCGGAGGCGGCATGCCGATCTACGCCCTCGGTTCGCTCGAGCCGACGATCCACCCCGACGCCTACGTCCACCCGGACGCCACGGTCATCGGCGACGTCCGGATCGGCGCCCACGCGTCGGTGTGGCCGCAGACCGTGTTGCGTGGCGACCACGGCTACATCGAGATCGGCGAGCGCTCCAACGTCCAGGACGGCTGCGTCCTGCACTGCACCGAACGGCACCCGACGATCCTCGGGCCGTCGTCGGCGATCGGGCACGCCGTGCACGTCGAGGGCGCGACGATCGGCACCGGCTGCCTGATCGCGTCCGGCTCGGTGGTGCTCAACGGTTCGGTGATCGAGGACGGCGGCATGGTCGGCGCGGGCGCGGTGCTCTCGTACGGCTCGCACGTGAAGACCGGTGAGATCGCTCTCGGCGTGCCCGCGAAGACGCGGGAGAACAAGTCGTTCAGCGCGGAGAACATCGCTCTCGTCGTCGATTCCTACGTCCAGCGGGGCCGCCGGTTCCGGACCGAGCTGAGGCGGCTCGACCCGCTCGGGTGACGCCGGCCACGCCCGGTAGGCTTGCGCGCCGTGACCGCACGACCGCTGCAGGACATCGTCGAGGCAGGCTGGGCCGAGGCCCTCGAACCCGTGGCGCCGCAGGTGTCCGCGATGGGGGAGTTCCTCCGCGCGGAGATCGCCGCGGGCCGCACGTACCTGCCGGCGGGTGAACACGTGCTGCGGGCGTTCAAGCAGCCGTTCCACGACGTGCGCGTGCTGATCGTGGGGCAGGACCCGTACCCGACGCCCGGGCACGCGGTGGGCCTGAGCTTCTCGGTGGCGCCGGACGTCCGGCCGATCCCGAAGAGCCTGGTCAACATCTACAAGGAGTACGCCGAGGACCTCGGGTACCCGCTGCCTTCGAACGGCGACCTGACGCCGTGGGCCGATCAGGGCGTGCTGCTGCTCAACAGGGCGCTGACCGTGCAGCCCGGCAAGTCGAACTCGCACCAGGGCAAGGGCTGGGAAGAGGTCACCGAGCAGGCGATCAAGGCCCTCGCGGCGCGCTCGGAGCCGATGGTGGCGATCCTGTGGGGCCGCAACGCGCGCAACCTGCGCCCGATGCTGGGCGACGTGCCGTGCATCGAATCGGCCCACCCGAGCCCGCTTTCGGCGCACAACGGCTTCTTCGGGTCACGGCCGTTCAGCCGCGCGAACCAGCTGCTGGAGCAGCAGGGCGCGGCGCCGGTCGACTGGAAACTCCCGTAGGTTCGGTGTCCGGAACCGCGTGACGGCTCCGACCAGGGGGAAACGGACCTTGGAGGACACCATGAACGTCACATCGGCCGACGGCACGACCATCGCCTTCGACCAGCGCGGCTCCGGGTCGCCGGTGATCCTGGTCGGCGGCGCGTTCAACGACCGGACGACCGTCGCGGGCCTGGCCGAGGTGCTGGCCGCGGATTTCACGACGATCGCGTACGACCGGCGTGGCCGCGGGGACAGCGGGGACGCTCCCGAGTACGCGTTCGAGCGGGAGATCGAGGACATCGCGGCGCTGATCGCGCACGCGGGCGGGTCGGCGTCGGTGTTCGGGCACTCGTCGGGGGCGGTGCTGGCCCTGGAAGCGGCGGCGGCCGGTCTCCCGATCGACAAGCTGGTGGCGTACGAGCCGCCGTACGCGACCGCGGAGGAGGCCCGCGGAGACGTGCTGGAGAAGGTGCGGGCGCAGCTCGCGGCGGGCGACCGCGACGGCGCGGTGGCGACGTTCCTGATGATCGCGGGCACGCCGGCGGAGATGGTCGAGGGGATGAAGCAGGCCCCGGTATGGGGCTGGTTCACGGGGCTGGCGCACACGCTGCCGTACGACCTGACGATCTGCGGCCCCGGCGCCCACCCGCGCACGGAGAACCTGGCGAAGATCGCGATCCCGGCCCTGGTCATCGGCGGCGGTGCGAGCCCGGAAGCCCTCCAGGCGGGCGCGCGCGTGGCGGCGTCGGCGGTGCCGGGCGCCCGGCACGAGACCCTGGCGGGGCAGGACCACGGGGTGCTGCAGTTTCCGGAGACGCTGAAGGACCTGCTGACCGGCTTCCTGAAGTAGCCGCAAAAAAATGGCGGGTGCTCCGAGGAGCACCCGCCATTTTCGAACTCTTCTCGCCTCAGCCGCGAACGACCTTGCCCGCCTTGATGCACGAGGTGCACACGTTCAGGCGCTTGCGCTGGGAAATACCCACCTTGGCGTGAACGGTCTGGATGTTCGGGTTCCACCGGCGGTTGGTACGGCGGTGGGAGTGCGAGACCGACTTGCCGAAGCCGGGTCCCTTGCCACAGACGTCGCACACGGCAGCCACGTCGAACTCCTTTGGATCTGGGTCATAGAGATGAGCCCAGCTCGACTGGGCAACTCGACCATAGTAACTACTGCTTTCCCGGCCCCCGGCACCGGGTCGATACGCTGCCCCGGAACCGGTCAGGAGGTCACGGGGTGCGGGTGCTGGACACGGCGGCGGTATCGGCCTGGGCAAGGGGCTGCGTACACAGTCTCGCGAGCCTGCGGCCGGCCATCGACGAGATCAACGTCTACCCCGTCGCAGACTCCGACACCGGCTCCAACATGCTCTTCACGATGACCGGCGCGGCGAAGGAACTCGAAGCCGCGCAACCGAAGGACGCCGCCGAGGCGCTGAAGATCCTCGCGCGCGGCGCGGTCGCCTCGGCCAAGGGCAACTCCGGCGTGATCCTCTCGCAGGTCGTGCGCGGGCTGGCCGACAGCGCCGAAGGGGACCTCGACGGCGCGTGGCTGGCCAAGGCGCTCGGGCACGCCGACCAGGTCGCCACCGGCGCCGTGAGCCGCCCGGTCGCCGGGACGATCCTCACCGTCCTGCACGCCGTCGCGCTGGCCCTGCGCGGCGACACCCGGTCGCTGGCCGAGGTCGCCCGAGAGGCCGCGAAGGAGGCCGCGCACGCCCTCGAGAAGACGCCCCTGCAGCTGCCCGCGCTGGCCCGCGCCGGCGTCGTCGACGCGGGGGCCCGCGGGCTCGTCGCCGTGCTCGACGCGCTGGTCGGGGTGCTCACCGGCACCGCGCTCGAACGGGACCACGCGCTGGAAGTGCCCACCGCCGAGGAGCTGACCTACGCCTGGGAGGTCATGTACCTCCTCGACGGCGTCGACGAGCAGAGCCTGCCGACCCTGCGCAAGGAGCTGAGTGGCCTCGGCGACAGCGTCACCGTGGCCGGCGACGGCTCGGGCAGCCACGCCGTGCACGTCCACTGCGCCGACATCGGCGCCGCCATCGAGGCCGGGCTCGGCCTGGGCCGCCCGCGCAAGATCCGGGTCGAGCCGTTGCTCACGCCGACGCCGATCGAGCCCGGTGGCGGGCTCGACCGCACGGTCGTCGCGGTGGTGCACGGCGGTGAGCTGGCCGAGCTGCTGCGCGCCGAGAGCATTCCGGTGCTGGCCGTGGCCGAAGGCGAAACCCCGAGCGTCGAGGACGTGATCGGCCTGCTCAACGAAGCCGCCGGGCGCCACGTCACCGTGCTGCCGGGCAGCGTCGCGCTCACCGCGGCGGTCGACACGGCGGCCGGGCACGCCATGGCCGCCGACCGGGACGTCGTGGTCATCCCGTGCGTCTCGCCGGTGCAGGTGCTGGCCGCCCTCGCCGTGCACGACGCCGGGCGCCGCACCAACGACGACGTCGTCGCGATGGCCGAAGCGGCCGCCGCGACCAGGCGTGGCGAACTGCGGATCGCGCGCGAGGAGTCGCTAACCTGGGTGGGCCGGGCCCAGTCCGGCGACGTGGTCGGCCTGATCGACGACGAGGTGGTGCTGATCGAGCCGGCACCGGCGTCGGAGACGAACCTGGTCGCGGCCGCGATGAACGTGCTGAACCGGATGCTCGCGCTCGGCGGTGAGCTGGTGACGGTGCTGAGCGGGGCCGCCGCCCCGCCCGGGGTCGCCGAGGAGCTCGCCGAGCAGCTGCGGCTGGAGCACCCGGAGGTGGAGCTGGCCGGCTACGCCAGTGGTCAGGCGGAAGCCGTGCTGCTGATGGGAGTCGAATAGCCGATGGCCGGACTGCGCGACAAGCTGCCGCTGTTGCTGGGCGCCAAGACGGCGAAGGCGCTCGCCACGGCGTTGGACATCGAGACGGTCAGCGACCTGCTGCGCCACTACCCGCGCCGCTACGCCGAGCGCGGCGAGCTCACCGACATCGCCGGCCTCGAGCTGGGCGAGCACGCCACGGTGCTGGCGCGCGTGGAGAAGGTGAGCAAGCGCCGGATGAAGTCCCGCAACGGGACCATCCTCGACATGGTGATCACCGACGGCAAGCGCCGGCTCACCTGCGCCTTCTTCAACCAGGCCTGGCGCGAGAAGGACCTCGTGCCCGGCAAGACCGGCCTGTTCGCCGGCAAGGTGTCCGCCTTCCGCGACACTCTGCAGCTGACCAACCCCGAGTACGAGCTGTTCGAGGCCGACCGCGAGGCCGAGGCGATGGACGACTTCCTCGCCGCGATCATCCCGGTCTACCCGGCGGCGCAGGGCATGCCGACGTGGTCGATCGCGAAGTGCGTGCGCCAGGTGCTCGACGTCCTCGAGGTCGACGACGACCCGATGCCCGCGGAACTGCGGCGGCTGCACAAGCTGTCCGACCTCGACACCGCGCTGCACGGCATCCACCGCCCGGCCAACTGGGCGCACCTGGAGGCGTCGAAGAAGCGGCTCAAGTGGGACGAGGCCATGGCCGTCCAGCTGATCTTCGCGCAGCGGCGCCACTCGGCCATCTCGCGGCCGGCGAAGGCGAACCCGCACGTCAGCGGCGGCCTGATGGATGCCTTCGACAAGCGGCTGCCGTTCGACCTGACCGCGGGCCAGCGGGCGATCGGCGAGGAGATCGCCACGGACCTGACCTCCGAGCACCCGATGAACCGGCTGCTGCAGGGCGAGGTCGGCTCCGGCAAGACGATCGTCGCGCTCCGGGCGATGCTGCAGGTCGTCGACAACGGGCGGCAGACGGCCATGCTGGCCCCGACCGAGGTCCTCGCCGCGCAGCACGCGCGGTCGCTGCGCGAAATGCTCGGCGACCTGGGCCAGGCGGGCGAGCTGGGTGCGGCGGAGAACGCCACCCGCGTGACGCTGCTCACCGGGTCGATGGGCGCGAAGGAGCGCAAGAAGTCCCTGCTGGAGATCGTCAGCGGCGAAGCCGGGATCGTCGTCGGCACGCACGCGCTGATCCAGGACCACGTCGAGTTCGCCGACCTCGGCCTCGCCGTCGTCGACGAGCAGCACCGCTTCGGCGTCGAGCAACGGGACGCGCTGCGCACCCGCGGCGCCGGCGACACCAGCCCGCACGTCCTCGTCATGACCGCGACGCCGATCCCGCGCACGGTCGCGATGACCGTGTACGGCGACCTGGAGGTGTCCGCGCTGCGTGAGATGCCGGTCGGGCGGTCGCCGATCAAGACCACGGTCGTGCCGGTCGCCGAAAAACCCGCCTGGTTCGACCGGATCTGGCAGCGCGTGCGCGAAGAGGTCGGCAAGGGACACCAGGCGTACGTCGTGTGCCCGCGGATCGGCGACGAGCCGCCGTCGGACAAGAGCGACAAGCGGCCGCCGCTCGCGGTCCTCGACGTCGCGCCCGACCTGGAGCACGGCGCGTTGCAGGGCTTGAAGATCGGCGTGCTGCACGGCCGGATGCCCCCCGACGAGAAGGACGCCGTGATGCGCGCGTTCTCCGCGGCGCAGCTCGACGTCCTCGTGGCCACCACGGTGATCGAGGTCGGCGTCAACGTCCCGAACGCGACCGCGATGGTGATCATGGACGCCGACCGGTTCGGCGTCAGCCAGCTGCACCAGCTGCGCGGCCGCGTCGGCCGGGGCAGCGTCCCGGGCGTCTGCCTGCTGGTCACCGAGGCCCTCGACGGCACGGCGACGCGCGAACGGCTGGCGGCGGTCGAGTCGACGACCGACGGCTTCGAGCTGTCGCAGCTGGACCTGGAGCTGCGCCGCGAGGGCGACATCCTCGGCGCCGCGCAGTCCGGCAAGCGCTCGACGCTGAAGCTGCTGTCGCTGCTGCGGGACGAGGACGTGATCGCCGCGTCGCGGGCCAGCGCGCAGGAGATCGTCGAGAAGGACCCGGACCTGAAGAAGTACCGCGGACTGGCGCAGATGGTCGCCGACGTCGTCGACGTCGACCGCGCGGAGTACCTGGAGAAGAGTTGACGATCCGCGACGCGACAGTGGCCGACGCACAGGCGATCGGCGAGGTCCACGTGGCCTCGTGGCAGGCGGCGTACGAGGGGCTGATTCCCGCGGACTTCCTCGCCGGGCTGTCGGCCGAGCCGCGCGCGGCGGCGTGGGCCAGGCAGATCAGGGACGGCGGCCGGGTGCTGGTCGCGGAGGACGACGGCGTCGTCGCGGGGTTCGCCGCCTTCGGGCCCGGGCAGCTCTACGCGCTGTACCTGCTGCCGGAGTTCTGGGGGCGGGGTCTCGGCCGGGCGTTGCACGACCGCGTCGTCGAGGAGCTGCCCGGCGACAGCGCCATCCTCTGGGTGCTCTCGACGAACGAGCGCGCGAAGGCCTTCTACGTCCGGCAGGGCTGGGTGGACGACGGCGCCACCCAGACGGAGACGATCGACGAGGGCCGGGTCACGCTGGAGGAACGGCGGTTCCGGCGTTCGCTGCCGTGAACACGCCGGCTTTCGCGGCGGCCGCGGCGGCTTTCGCGGCGAGATCGGCGTCCCACGGCGTCACGCCTTCGCGGGAGACGAACAGGCGGTAGAAGATCGGCCCGCACGCGACCCGCACCACCTCGACGGCGTCCGTGCCGGGCGGGACCTCGCCGCGTTCGACGGCCCGGTCGACGACGACGGCCGAACGCGCGTGGCGGTCGACGTAGAACTCCTGCAGCGCGTCCGCCGCGCGAGTCGAGAGGAACGCCGCCGAGATCGACGCCGTCGGCAGCTCGCGCTCGCCCGGCGAGGTGAAGTAGTGCACCAGCTCGAGGTTGATCCCGCGCAGGTCGCCTTCGAGGGAACCGGTGTCCGGGGCCGTCCACTCCTGCTCGGTCCCCATCAGCAGGGCCGCCGCGACCAGGCCTTCGGCGGACTCCCACCGGCGGTACAGCGTCGTCTTGTGCACGCCGGAGCGCTCGGCGACCGCCTCGACGGTCAGCTCGGCGTACCCGCGTTCGCCGAGCAGCTCGAGGGTGGCGTTCAGCGCGGCGAGGCGGGTCCGCTCGGTGCGGCCGCCCGGCCGTCGCGTGCCGGAAATCTCGGTTGCCAACTGCTACTCCTGTTGCGTTAGTGTGCCCAGTATGCCAGAACCGGGGTCGCTCGACGTCACGTCCATCGCCGCGCTGATCGGCGACGCCGAGGTCGTCGCGATCGGCGAGAACAACCACCACATCCGCGAGTTCGGGGTGCTGCGCGACCGCCTCCTCCGCCACCTCGTCACCGAACGCGGGTTCACCCTCCTCGGCTTCGAGGGTGGGTACCCCGAAGGACGCCTGGTCGACGCGTGGCTCCAGGGCGGTCCTGGTGACGTCGCCGACATCGCGCGGGACGGTTTCACGTTCGGCCTCGGCGACTCGGCCGAGGTCCACGGGATGCTGACGTGGCTGCGCGGCCGCGGTGTCCGCTTCCACGGGGTCGACGTGCCGGGTTCGGCGGGTTCACCGGTGCCCGCGCTGCGAGCGGTCCGCGAAGTCCTGGCGCGGGTGGATCCCGCCAATGTGTCCCTTGTGGACACGGCGCTGGCGGCCTGTGAGCCGTACGCGTCGGTGAGCAGCGCGGTCGCGCCGGGGCGGTACCAGGAGATGAGCGTCGCCGCGCGGGACGCGGCCACCACGGCGTTGACCGTCCTCAAAGGACACGTCGAGGCGCTGGCGCCCGGCGCCGCGCACGACGCGGAGGGCGCGCTGCGCGTCGACCTCTACCTGCGTGAGCTGGACGCGCTGATGGCGGGCCGCGCGCCCGAGCCGCAGAGTTCGTCGCGGGACACGTACATGGCCGCCACCGTGCGGCAGCTGCGTCGCCTGCACCCGGGCGAGAAGATCGTGCTGATGCTCCACAACGGACACCTCCAGCGCGTGCCGTTCTCGCCGATGCCCGGCATGACGGCGCCGTCGGCCGGCACGCTCCTGGCCGCCGAGCTGGGGGAGAAGTACTTCGCATTGGCGCTCACCGCCGTCTCGGGGACGACGACGGGCCTCGTTCCCGACCCGGCGGCCCGGCTCGGCTTCCGGATGTTCGAGCAGGCCCTCGGGGAACCCGCGGAAGGCGGTGTCGAGGCGGCGCTGGCGTCCGAAGCGCCGTGCGTGGTCGCGCGCCCGGTGGGCTCGAGCATCCGGCACGCGCACATGTCGGTGTCGGTGGATGTGGCCGCCGCGTTCGACGCCGTCGTCTGCCTGAAAGGGCAGGAAACGATTTTCCGCGACGTCGTCGAATAGGTGTGCCCGTTCGGCTGCTTGCCGTAACGCCGGAGTGGGCGTTTCCTACCGGTATGGCCGGGCGGAGGCGGGCGCTGATCGTCGCCAACGGCGAGTACGACAACGCGGGGCTGCAGCGGCTGGGCTCGCCCGCGGCGGACGCGGACGCCCTCGTGGAGGTGCTGTCCGACCGGGCGATCAGCGACTTCGAGGTCCGCGTGGTCCGCAACGAGACCGCGCACGTCGTGCAGGCGGAGATCGAGGACCTGTGCGCCGAGGGGCGTCCCGACGACGTCCTGCTGATGCACTTTTCGTGCCACGGCTTGAAGGACGACTCCGGCGGCCTGTACTTCGCCGCGCGCAACACCCGGCCCGACCGGCTGCGGTCCACGGCCGTGCCCGCGCAGTTCGTGCAGCAGTGCCTCCGGCAGAGCCGCTCGCGCAGCGTCGTCCTGCTGCTCGATTGTTGCTACGGCGGGGCGTTCGGGCAGGGCGTGGCCGTGCGCGCGTCGGGTGACGCGAACGTGCTGGACAGCTTCCGCGGCGGCCGCGGCCGCGCGGTCATCACGGCGTCGAACTCCATCGAGTACGCCTTCGAGGGTGCGCGGCTGGCCGAGGGACAGCCCGCGCAGCCGTCGGTGTTCACGGCGGCGCTGGTGGAGGGGCTGCGCACGGGGGAGGCCGACCGCGACGAGGACGGCTGGATCGCGCTCGGCGAGCTGTACGAGTACCTGTTCGACCGCGTCCGCGAGCGCAACCCGAAGCAGACCCCGAGCCGCGACATCGAGATGCAGGGCGAGCTGTACCTGGCGAAGAGCAGACGCCGCCGCATCAAGCCGTCCCCGACCCCGGTGGACCTGGCGGCGGCGATCGCGGCGGAGAACCCCTTCACGCGGCTGGGCGCGGTGGCGGAGCTGCGACGCCGGCTGGCGAGCGACAACCTGCCGGTGGCGATGGGCGCGTTCGAGGCCCTGAAGTCCATGGCGGCGACGGACATCCAGCACGTCGCGGCGGCGGCGTTGGACGCTTTGGGTTTCGCGGTGGTGCGGGTGGACGTGCCGTCGGTGCGGCTTTCGGCGCCGGCGGGTTCGCGTGCTTCGGCTTCGCTGCGGGTGTCGGGCCCACCGGTGGCGCGAGAGGTGCGGTTCGAGGCGTCGCACGCGTGGATCGGCGTCGCGCAGACGGCTTCCGGTGCGGAGTTGTCGGTCACGGCGGGGGAGCCGGGGGTGCGGCGCGGGAAGGTCGTGGTGACCGGGCCGACCGGCGATGCCGTGGTGGAGGTGGAGATCGAGGCGGTTCCGGTGGCCGAGCCGGTCGCCGAGCCGGAGTCGGTGGTGGAGGCCGAGCCGGTCGCCCAGCCGGAGTCGGTGGTCGAGGCCGAGCCGGTCGCCAAGCCCGTCGCCGAGCCTGAGCCGGTCGCCGAGCCCGTCGCTGAAGAGGTTGAGCCGGTGGCCTCGGAGCAGGCGCCCGAGCCGGTCGTCGAAGCACCCGCGTCGCTCGTCACGGCCGATCCCGAGCCCGAGCCGGCCGCCGAAGAATCTGCGCCCGTCGCACCGGTGCCGAAATCCGAGCCGGTGGCGACCACCGCGGAGTCCCCGGCGGACCCGGTCGCCGGCACCGCCGGTGTCACGGCGATCGCGGCCGCCGTCTTCGCCGTGATCGGGCTCGGCCTGAACTACCGCTACGACGAATACACCCTCGGCCAGTACCGGCCCGGCATGCCGCTCTACGTCAGCTTCGTCGTGGCCGGTGCGCTCGTCGGCGGAGTGCTGGTCCTGGCCCCGCGGACGCGGCGGCGGACCGGCCCGGCCGTCCTGGTCGGCACCGGTTTCGCCGCGCTCTTCGGGCTGCTGCGGTTCATCGGCGAGGGGATCACCCTCGGCGCGAACTCGTCGGACACCGAACTGAACGCGGGTTACGTCTTCGAGTTGATCGCGCACGTCGCGGTCGTGGTGGCGGCCCTGCTGGCGCTCGCCGCCCTGCGCCGCAGCCCGGGGCTCGCGTTCGGCGCCGGTGGGGTGCGGGGGTGGCAGCCCTGGGTGGCGATCGCGCTTGCCTGCGTGGTCGCCACCGGCTGGCTCACCCAGCTCGCCGAGCTGGACCACTTCGACCCGAGCGAAGCCGGCCGGGCCACGGCCTACTTCACGCTCGGCCCGCTCGTGGTCGTCCTGCTCGTGATCACCGTGGCGGCCCTGCGCCCGCCGGCGGTCGCGTGCGCCGTGCTGGGTGCCGGGACCGCAGGGCTGGCGGGGGTGCTGGGCCCGACGTATTCGAGCCTCCGGGACAACACGTCGCTGACCCTCTTCGGTGAGGTCCTCGCGGGAGTGGGACTCGCCGGGCTGGTGGCGCTCACCGCCGTCTGGGCGCTCCGGCTCCGGAATCAGCCGATCGAGCGACAGCCCTGAGTTGTCGCCCGGGCAACGCCGGGGTACCACGACGATCATGAGGATGCTTCTCGCCGCCGTCGTGGTCGTGCTCGCAGGTCAGACCCCGGCGGCCGCCGCCGGTGGGGTGCAGGCGGACCCGCCCGGCTGGGGGCTCGACCGGATCGACCAGCGCACCGGGCTCGACCACGCCTACCACTACGCGAGCGACGCCTCGGGCGTCACCATCTACGTGATCGACAGCGGCGTCGACGCGAAGCACCCCGACTTCGAGGGCCGGGTCGCGCCCGGGCGGGACTTCCTGAACGGCGGCTCCGACACGGCCGACACCAACGGCCACGGCACGCGCCTCGCCGGGATCGCCGCGGGCAAGGCGTACGGCGTCGCGAAGGGCGCGCAGATCGTGCCGGTGCGGGTGCTCGACAAGGACGGCGGCGGCGCCACCGACCAGATCATCGCGGGCATCGACTGGGTCGCGCAGAACGCGCAGCAGCCGGCGGTCGCCCTGCTCGGCATCGGCGGCGTCCCGAACGACCAGCTCGACGCGGCGGTGAAGCGGCTGGCGGCGGTGGTCCCGGTCGCGGTCCCGGCGGGCAGCGAGACGGCCGACGCGAGCGGCTTCTCGCCGGGCCGGGTCGCCGAAGCGCTGACCGTCGGGGCCACCGACAGCCAGGACCACCCGGACCAGGCGTCGAACTTCGGCCAGGACATCGACCTGTACGCCCCCGGCGTCGACGTCCCGGGTCCGATCGCGGGCGGCACGGGCGCGGGCCCGGACTCGGGTACGTCGATGGCGGCGGCGTTCGCGGCGGGAGTGGCGGCGATCTACCGCGCGCAGCACCCGGAAGCGGGTCCCGACCAGGTGGACCAAGCGCTTGTTCAGGCGGCGACCCCGGACGCGCTCAAAGGTGTGCCGGGCGGCACGGCCAACCGGTTGCTCTACACGCCTTCAGGGGCCTGAAGCCCGGTTGTCCCCAGGCCGGCTCGATTGTGGACAACCCGGCCGGGCATCCCCGATTTCCGGGGGTCTTCCCGGCCGGGGTCGATACGGTGAGCGCAGTCCGGATCACCGGGCAGGCCTTGGAGGAGGTGCACCGTGCTCGAACCGTCGCCGGAGCGGATCCGGCTCTTCGCGCGCCGAGGAGTCGTCGAGAGGTGCCACCGAGGCCGACCACCCAATCGTCTGGTCCGCATGATGTCCATCACCTGGTACTGAACTCCCGCAGAGCGGGAAGAACCGGGTAACGTGCGTTGACTTACCGATCCATACGGGAAGGACCGGGCAATGTTCCGCAAGGTGCTGGTGGCCAACCGCGGGGAGATCGCGATCCGAGCGTTCCGCGCCGGCTACGAACTGGGCGCGGGGACCGTCGCCGTGTTTCCGCACGAAGACCGCAACTCCCTGCACCGGCTGAAGGCCGATGAGGCGTACGAGATCGGCGAGCCCGGTCATCCCGTGCGTGCCTACCTCTCGGTCGACGAGATCGTCGCCGCCGCGAAGAAGGCGGGAGCCGACGCCGTCTACCCCGGCTACGGCTTCCTCTCCGAGAACCCCGATCTGGCGCGCGCGTGCGAAGAAGCGGGCATCACCTTCGTCGGGCCGAGCGCCGACATCCTCGAGCTCACCGGCAACAAGGCCCGCGCGGTCAAGGCCGCGCGCGAGGCCGGCGTGCCGGTGCTCGGGTCGTCCGAGCCGTCCAGCGACGTCGACGCGCTCGTCGCGGCGGCCGACGACCTGGGCTTCCCCGTCTTCGTGAAGGCCGTCGCCGGTGGTGGCGGGCGCGGGATGCGCCGCGTCGAGGACCCCGCCCAGCTGCGCGAGTCCATCGAGGCCGCCGCGCGCGAGGCCGAGTCCGCCTTCGGCGACCCGACCGTCTTCCTCGAGAAGGCCGTCGTCGAGCCGCGGCACATCGAGGTGCAGATCCTCGCCGACGGCGCGGGCAACATCATCCACCTGTACGAGCGCGACTGCTCGGTGCAGCGGCGCCACCAGAAGGTCGTCGAGCTCGCCCCGGCGCCGAACCTCGACCCCGAACTGCGCGACCGGATCTGCGCGGACGCCGTCAAGTTCGCGAAGCAGATCGGCTACCGCAACGCCGGCACCGTCGAGTTCCTGCTCGACAAGCAGGGCAACCACGTCTTCATCGAGATGAACCCGCGCATCCAGGTCGAGCACACGGTCACCGAAGAGGTCACCGACGTCGACCTCGTGCAGTCGCAGCTGCGGATCGCCTCCGGCGAGACCCTCGACGACCTCGGCCTGAGCCAGGACAAGATCTACCTGCGCGGCGCGGCGCTGCAGTGCCGCATCACCACCGAAGACCCGGCCAACGGTTTCCGCCCGGACACCGGGATGATCTCCGCCTACCGCTCGCCGGGCGGCTCGGGCATCCGGCTCGACGGCGGCACCGCCTTCTCCGGCACCGAGATCAGCGCCCACTTCGACTCGCTACTGGTGAAGCTCACCTGCCGCGGCCGCGACTTCGAGACCGCCGTCGGGCGCGCGCGCCGTGCCGTCGCCGAGTTCCGGATCCGCGGCGTCTCGACGAACATCCCGTTCCTGCAGGCGGTCCTGGACGACCCGGACTTCCGCGCCGGGCGCGTCACGACGTCGTTCATCGAGCAGCGCCCGCAGCTGCTCACCGCGCGGCAGTCCGCCGACCGCGGCACGCGGCTGCTCACCTACCTCGCCGACCAGACGGTCAACAAGCCGAACGGCGAGCGCCCGAAGACCCCCGATGCGACGCTCAAGCTGCCGAAGCTCGCGAAGGACGCCCAGCCGGCCGACGGGTCGAAGCAGAAGCTCGTCGAACTCGGCCCGGTCGGGTTCGCGGAGTGGCTGCGCAAGTCGCCGCACGTCGGCGTCACGGACACGACGTTCCGCGACGCGCACCAGTCGCTGCTCGCCACCCGCGTCCGCACCAAGGACCTCCTGGCGGTCGCGCCGGTCGTCGCGAACACCCTCCCCGGATTGCTGTCGCTCGAGTGCTGGGGCGGCGCGACCTACGACGTCGCGCTGCGGTTCCTCGCCGAGGACCCGTGGGAGCGCCTCGCCGCGCTGCGCGAAGCCGTGCCGAACATCTGCCTGCAGATGCTGCTGCGCGGGCGCAACACCGTCGGGTACACGCCTTACCCGACCGAGGTGACGCACTCGTTCGTCCAGGAGGCGACGAAGACCGGCATCGACATCTTCCGGATCTTCGACGCGCTCAACGACGTCGAGCAGATGCGCCCGGCCATCGAAGCCGTGCGCGAGACCGGGTCCGCCGTCGCCGAGGTGGCGCTCTGCTACACCTCGGACCTGTCCGACCCGGGCGAGAAGCTCTACACGCTCGACTACTACCTCAAGCTGGCCGAGCAGATCGTCGGCGCCGGGGCACACGTCCTGGCGATCAAGGACATGGCCGGGCTGCTGCGCGCGCCCGCGGCGACCAGGCTGGTCACCGCGCTGCGCAAGGAGTTCGACCTGCCGGTGCACATCCACACCCACGACACCGCGGGCGGCCAGCTGGCCACCTACCTCGCGGCGATCAACGCGGGCGCGGACGCCGTCGACGGCGCGGTGTCGTCGATGGCGGGCACGACGTCGCAGCCGTCGCTGTCGTCGATCGTGGCGGCCACCGACCACTCCGACCGCACGACCGGGCTCGACCTGGACGCGATCGGCGAGCTGGAGCCGTACTGGGAGAGCGTGCGCAAGATCTACGCGCCGTTCGAGGCCGGGCTGGCCTCGCCCACCGGGCGCGTCTACCACCACGAGATCCCCGGCGGGCAGCTGTCGAACCTGCGCACGCAGGCCATCGCGCTGGGCCTGGGCGACCGGTTCGAGGACATCGAGGCGATGTACGCGGCCGCCGACAAGATCCTCGGGCACCTGGTGAAGGTGACGCCGTCGTCGAAGGTCGTCGGCGACCTCGCGCTGCACCTGGTCGGCGCGGGCGTCTCCCCGGCCGACTTCGAGGCGGAGCCGAACAAGTTCGACATCCCCGACTCGGTGATCGGCTTCCTGCGCGGTGAGCTCGGCGACCCGCCGGGCGGCTGGCCGGAGCCGTTCCGCACCAAGGCCCTCGAAGGCCGTGCCGCCGCGAAGCCGGTCGCGGAACTGTCCGAAGAGGACCGCACGGCCCTTGCGGAACACCCCCGCAAGACGCTCAACCGGCTGCTGTTCCCGGCGCCCACCAAGGAGTTCGAGGCGCACCGCGAGGCCTACGGCGACACGTCCGTGCTGCCCAGCAAGGACTTCTTCTACGGCCTGCGGCCGGGGGAGGAGTACCAGGTCGACCTCGAGCCGGGCGTGCGCCTGCTCATCGAGCTGGAGGCGATCGGCGAGGCCGACGAACGCGGCGTGCGCACGGTGATGTCGACGCTCAACGGCCAGCTGCGCCCGATCCAGATCCGCGACCGCTCGATCGCCTCGGACATCCCGGCGACCGAGAAGGCGGAGAAGGGCAACCCGAAGCAGGTGGCGGCGCCGTTCGCCGGCGTGGTGACGCTGCAGGTTTCGGAGGGTGACACGGTCGAGGCCGGCGCGACGGTCGCGACGATCGAGGCCATGAAGATGGAGGCGTCGATCACCGCGTCCGCCGGGGGCAAGGTCGGCAGGCTGGCGATCAACTCCGTCCAGCAGGTCGAGGGCGGCGACCTCCTGCTCGTCCTGGAATGACGCTGATCACCGCGGTCCCGCAGCGTCAAGGCGCGGTGGGACCGCGGGTGGCGGAGCTGCCGGACGGCTGCCTGGCGCTCGCGGAGCTGGCCGGGCACGTGCTCGGTTCGCCCGTCCACCACGTCCGGCAGACCCGCGAAGTGTCCGAAATGGACCGCGGGATCGCGTCGCGCGCGGTGCTGACGGGCCCGAACCGTGCGGCGCAGCTGGCGGCGCTGGAGGCCCCGGGCGGCCCGGTCCTGACGATCGGCGGCGACTGCGGGGTCGAGCTGATCCCGATCGGGGTGGCCCGGTTCCGGCACGGACCGGGCCTGGGCGTCGCGTGGTTCGACGCGCACGCCGACCTGAACACGGCGGCGACGTCCCCGTCGGGGGCGTTCCACGGGATGGTGCTGCGGTCCCTGTTCGGCGAGGGCGACCCGGAGTTCGCGGCCGCCCCGGCGTTGACTCCCGGAAACGTGGTTCTCGCCGGGACGCGCGTGTTCGACCCGGAGGAGCGGGCGGCGGTCTCGCGGGGCTTGGCGGTCACGTCGATGGAGGCGCTGGCGGGCGTGGAGAAGCTGTACGTCCACGTGGACCTGGACGTGCTGGACCCCGCGGAGTTCGCGGGCCTGAACTACCCGGAGCCGGACGGCTGGACCATCTCGCGGCTGGTGTCCGAGCTGGACGCCCTGGCCGCGTACGAAGTCGTGGGCGCCGGAATCACCGAGTGCGTGGGGACGTCGCGCGAGGTCGAGGTGCTGGAACCGGTCCTGGCCGCGATCGGCCGCCTCCTCGCCGCTAGCTGACGTCGTAGGCGGCGCGGACCGCGGTCACCGCGGCTTCCACGTCGATGCCGAGGTCACGCGCCCGCGTCGCGTACTCGATCGCCGCGGTGAGGAGCTGCGCCGTCGGGTCCGGGCGGTCCGCGGGGGTCGTGACCACCGTGCCGCGTGCGCGGGCCGTCACCACCCAGCCCGCCGCCTCCAGCTCGCGGTAAGCGCGGGCCACCGTTCCGGACGCCAGTCCCAGGTCCCGGGCCAGCTGGCGGATCGGCGGCAGGCGCGTCCCGTCCGGGAGCGCCCCCGCCGTCACCGCGCGGACGATCTGGTCGTGCACCTGCCGCCAGGGCGCCAGGCCGTTTTCGGTGTCGACGACGATCTTCACGCCGGGGCCGGCTGCCGTTTCACCGGTGCGGTCACCGCCAGGAACGCGGCCAGCCCGGCGACGACCGCCAGCAGCGATCCGAGGTTCCCGGCCGGCCAGCCGAGCGCGGCGCAGGCGGCGATGCCGAGGCCGAGCGCGACACGTCCGCTGCGTCGGCGCAGGGCCAGGTCGGCGCGCTGCTCCCCGACCGCCGGGCGGCGCACCGTCAGCGCCGTGATCACCCAGCAGACCACCGTGGTGCCCGCCGCGGCCGCCAGCAACGTCCACTGCGCGGTCCAGGCCAGGTGCACGATCGCGCCGGCCGACGCCAGGCCGCTCAGCACCAGCGCCCAGATCGGGACGATGTCGGTCAGCGTCCGCGCGGCCAAGACGGCTTCGCGGCGCGGGGTCCGCGACGGCCGCTGGGCCAGCAGCTCGGCGATCAGGCCGCCGATCAGCAGCGTCGTGATGATCGTGCCCGGCCCGGTGTCGTCGAGCACGGGCGGGATCGCCAGGTAGAGCCACGGGTACCAGAGCCGGCGCCGCTTGAGGTACCGGACGGCGAGCGCCACCTCGCCGGCGTCCGGGTCGGGGACGCCCCAGCGCACGAGCAAGCGCTTTCCGTGCTTCTCGCCCGGCCAGAGCACGATCAGGATCGCCAGCCCGATCAGGCCGCTCAACAGCCCGACGGCGAGCACGTTGTCCCACGGCATGCGAACCTCCTCGCTTGTATCAACCACACGATACAAGCGATCGGGGTGGCGTGCGCGACGGGTTCCGGGTTCGCCCGTTCGTACGTACAATCGTGAGCAGTCGGCGGGGTAGTTGTCAGCGTTCCGCAGCTGCGCCTCGTGAACTTGTCACGAAGATGACAAGAAATCGGTTTCCCTTCGAAGGTGTGACACGTTCCGGACTAGTTTTTCGATGTGTCCGGTGTCACCCCGCACCAGGTGGGGTGCACGGGCCGGGGTCCCGGGGCGGAGCGAAGGAGCTGCGATGTCGGTGGAGCGCGGATTCGATCACGCTGCGCCGCCGCCCGCCGCACTACCCCGCAAGCTCGCCGACATCCTGCGTCCCGAACTGGCCAGCCTCGCGGCCGAGATCGTCGACGAGATCCGCGCGACCATCCCGGCCTACGCCCGCCCGCTCGACGGCCCCTACGGCAAGTCGATCCGGGCCGGCGTCGAGTACGCGATCACGTTGTTCGTGGCGCAGATCGCCGACCCGACGGTGTCCAAAGAGCAGTCCCACGAGGTGCACCACCGGCTGGGGCAGAACGAAATGCGCGAGGGGCGCAGCCTCGACACGCTGCAGTCGGCGTACCGGGTCGGCGCGCGCGTGTCGTGGCGGCGGATCATGCGCGTCGGGCGGCGGAGCGGGCTTTCGTCGGCGGTGATGTCCCAGCTGGCCGACGCGATGCTGGCGTTCATGGACGAGCTCGCCTCCGTCGCGCTCGACGGCTACCTGGAAGCGAAGGCGCGCACAGCGGGAGCGCTCGACACGTGGCGCCGCAAGCTGCTGCACCTCATCCTCGAGACCCCGCCCGCGTCCCCCAAGGCGATCGCCGAGCTGGCCCAGCTGATCGGCTGGCCGGTGCCGACCGACGCGACGCCGGTGGCGGTCTGCCCGGCCGACGGCGTCGCCCCGGCCCGCCGCCACGCCGGGCTGGACGCGGACATCCTCGCCGAGCTCGACACGCCCGACCCGAAGCTGGTGGTCCCGGGTGAGCTCGGCGGCGCCCGCCTGGCGACGCTGCAGGTGGCCCTGCCGGACTGCCGGCTCTCGATCGGCCCGTCCGTCCCGCTCGCGTCGGTGGCGGATTCCCTGCGCTGGGCCCGGAACGCGCTGCACCTGGCCGAGCGGGGCGTGCTGGTGCCGCGCCCGGTGCTGCGGGCGGAGGAGCACCTGGCGACGCTGCTGGTCAACTCCGACACGGGACTGGTCGGCACGCTGCGGCACCGCCTGTTCGCGCCACTGGCGGACATGACGGGCAAGCAGCAGGAGCGGCTGCTGGAGACGCTGCGGGCGTGGCTCGACAGCCAGGGCAACGTGGTGGAGATCGCGGAGCGCCTGGGCGTCCACCCCCAGACGGTCCGCTACCGCATGCGACAGCTCCAGGCGACGTTCGGCGACAGCCTCCGCGACCCGGCGGCGCGCTTCGAGATGGAGCTGGCGTTGCGCGCGGGCGCGGCACCGTTGCCGTTGCGCTACCCGGTGAGCGAGCTGCTGCCGTCCCAGCGCGCCGGGGTCACGCGTCCACAGTGGACGTCCAGCTAGCCCTGGGTTCGCGTCGGCCCTGAATGACCGAAGGGTCCTCTCCTCCCGGGTGAGGAGAGGAAAGGACCCATCGCGACGTCAGCGCGGGTGCTTGGCCACCGCTTTCTTCGCGGCCGAGACCGCCGGGTCCGGCGGGGGTCCGTCGGATCCCGGCGGGCACTGGGTGTGGTCCGGTTCGGTGCACACGATCAGGTTGTAGGTGTCGACGAAGGCCTGGTTGCCCGGGCCCGAGCCCATCCCGGACAGCAGCGGGTCCAGGTCCTGGCCGCCGGCGCCGCAGCCGGTGAACTTCGGCAGCTCGAACCCGGTCTTCTCGTCGGTCCGGATGTGCCCGACGCCGAACGCTTCGTACGGGCCGTTCAGCGTGAGGGTCACCTTGTCCGCCGTCACGCAGTCGGGGCCCAGGTCCAGCGGGACGCCGTTGACCTTCGCGTTGCTCAGCCGGGCCATCACCTGCAGCGTCGTGTTCAGGAACGTGGCCCCGGTGTCCGGGTCGGTGGTGATCTTGCCGGCGATCTCGATGACCTTGCTGTTCCGGTAGTCGACCGGCAGGAACTCGACGGTCGCCGTCACCGGCACGAAACCGAAGCCGAGGAAGGACGTCGTCGCCGGGTTGAAGGTGGTCGACCCGGTCACCCGCGAGGTGCCGTCGACCAGGTTGAGGATGAACAGCCCGTTGAACAGGAACGCCGGGTCGGCGGTGACGGTCGCGCCGAGCTTCCGGACCGTCGACTTCGTCATGATCGTGACCAGGCTCAGCGGCACCGCGAACTCGTCTTCGGTCGGGGGATCGCCCGGCCCGGGCGCGTCGGCGGCCGCGGCCAGCTGCTTCTGCTTGGTGCCCGGCACCGTCTTCGGCAGGACGAGCACCTTGCCCAGCGTCGTCTGCTGGTCGGGGTCGAGGGTGCACGCGATCTGCGGCACCGGCTGCGTGGCCGCGGTGTCCGGCGGCGGCACGGCCTCGAGCGACAGCGTCGGCGCGGTGACGTCGAAGGTGACGGCGCCGACGGTGTTCAGGGCGATCTCCGGCACGGTGCCGGTGGCCGTCAGCGTGACGTCACCGGTCTCCGGCAGCGGGGTGGCCGGGACGGTCAGGTCGACCGGCACCTTGTCCGCCTTGTCGTCCTGGCGCACGGCCAGGTCGACGTGCACGCCGCCACGCAGCGAGCCGGCGGTGGCGCCTTCGGGGAGGTAGGAGAGTGCGACGTCGCGGGGGAGCGTGAGCTTCGCCGAGAACGCGCCGATCTTGGCCGACGTCCCGGTCTTCGCCTGCGCGGGCAGCGTCGCCGCCGTCTCGGCCGTGAGCTTCCGCGCGCCGAGCGGGTCGGCGAACGGGCACGTCACCGAAACCGACGCCGTGGCCTTCGTGTCCGGCGGGACCGCGGGCGCGGGGGCGGCCGAGCCGACCCCGGTCAGCGCGCCGTTCACCGCGGAGAGCAGGCCGACGGCCGCCAGCGCGGAAACGGTGAGGGTGCGGGGCCGGACTCGACGTGGCATCGGGTTCCCTGGGTGCGTTCGGAAGGGACGGGACGTCCCGGTGCGGGCCGGGGACCGGACCCGCACCGGGAAACCCGGTCAGGAGACGGTGATGCTCGGGCTGAACGCGGTGTTCTGCGCCGGGCTCGTCACCTTCAGAGTGCAGTTCATCGTCCACGGCGACCAGGTGTTGGTCGACTTCTTGTGGAACTCCAGGTTCGCCGACAGCCCGCTCGTCAGCGACAGGGACGCGGTGCCCGCGGTGGCCGGGGCGGTCCAGTTCGGGATGCTGGACGTCGCGACCTGCGAGATGTTCACCGTGATCGGCCCGCCGGTCGGGTAGATCACCTCCGGGATGTTCAGCCCGGTGGCCGACGGCTGCGAAAGCGTCCCGGACGAGGCCGTCACCGGCACCGTCGCGGTGCCCCGGATGCCGTCGTAGCCGACCGCGGTGAGCAGCGAGTGGACGGTCGCGCTGATCGTCGCGGACCCGCCGACGTTGGCGGGCGTGACGGTGGTGCCGTGCACGACGGTGTCCGGCGCGTCGAGGTGCGCCGTGATCGCGACCGGCTGCGGCGAGATGCCGGGGAAGGTGCAGTTGTAGGTGAGCCCCGCCGTGCCGCCGGCGGTGTAGGTGACCGTGGCGGCGGCCGCGGTGCCCGCGGTCAGCACCGCGATGGCGCCGATCGCGGTAGCGGTGGTGGCGATGCCGGCGGACAGCCTGCTGAGTCGGGACATACCTGTCATCTCCTTTGATTCAGTTCAGTCTCGGCTTTGGCTGATCGATTGCTCGCCGCCGTGAGCCCCCATCGCGTTCACCGTCCCCTTTGCCCCGGGCGGCGGGTCGCGATTTCATCGGCGTGCGAGGTGGAGGTCCATCTGCCGAAATCGAGGCTACTCGCCAGTTCAGTAAGGAACAAGACTTCGCGGCGGCACGGGTGAGGCGGCGTTCGGCGGTATCGGTTTCTTGTGCGCGACGGCGTAGGCTGACGGCCGGACTTGGCGGATTTTGACAAAGAACGGCCGACGCGGCGAAGTGCCGCGTGCACCGGTCTACCATTTGTGATCTTGCCGAAGCAATCCCGGATAACGAAACCGGAGAAATGAGGCTACCGTGCCGGGTACTTCCCGTTGTGGACGGGTATCACTGAAGGGCGCCGCATTCGCGGTGACGGCGGCGATGGCCGCCTCGGTGTTCGCGCAGCCGGCGTCCGCGGCCACCGTCGGCGGCGTGATCGCCTGGGGCAAGCCGGACTACGACGTCACGATCCCGCCGCCGGACGCGCTGGCCGGCGTCACCGCCGTGTCGGCAGGCAGCACGACCGCGCTGGCGCTCAAGGGCGGCGCGGTCCTCGCGTGGGGCGCGAACAACTGGGGCGCCAACGAAATCCCGGCCGCGGCGACGTCCGGGGTCAGCCAGATCGCGTCGGGCTGGGGACACGAGCTGGCCCTCAAGAACGGCAAGGTCCTGGCCTGGGGGAACAACTGGTACGGCCAGACGACGCTGCCCGCGTCGGTGGCGAGCGGGGTGATCGCGATCTCGACGTCCAACATGCACAGCCTGGCGCTGAAGCAGGGCGGATTGGTGGTGAGCTGGGGTTCGCGGACCGACGTGCCGGCGGCCGCGCAGTCCGGCGTGACCGCGATTTCCGCTGGGGGAGACCACAACCTGGCACTCAAGAACGGCGGCGTGCTGGCCTGGGGGAGCAACACCTACGGGCAGACGACCGTGCCGGCCGGGCTTTCTTCGGGCGTCACGGCGGTTTCCGCCGGCTTCTACCACAGCCTGGCGCTCAAGGGCGGCCGTGTCTACGCCTGGGGCCGCGACAGTCTCCACCAGACCGAGGTGCCGCCGGAGGCGCTCTCGGACGTCGTCAGCGTCGACGCCGGGTTCAACCACAACGTCGCGCTCAAGGCCGACGGCTCGGTGGTGACCTGGGGTTCGAACTTCGTCGGCGAGTCGTACTTCCCCTGGTGCGGGCCGGTGTTCGCGGTTTCGGCCGGGGACAACGACAGCTTCGCGCTGAAGGAAGACCCGGCCGCCCCCTGCTGACAGCCGCGGGTGGCGGGCACTCGGCCCGCCACCCGCGTCACGTCACTTCAGGGTGGCGTCGCTGGCCAGGTCGAGCGAAATGGTGTTGCCCGGCCCCGAAACCAGGGCGCCGAGCGCGATGTCGGCGACGAAGCAGTTGGTGAACTCGGGGATCGTGTAGGTGCCGGTGACCGTGATGGCCGGCGCGGTGATGTCGATGTCCTGCGCGGACAGCGTGAGGTCGAGCGGGGTCTTCGTCTTGCAGCTGCCCGGGACGGTCGGCAGCGGGAAGATCGGGATGATCGGGCCGGCCCAGATGTCGTAGATCTCCATGTTGGCCTTGGCCTTGGTGACGAGGTTGCCGTCGGCGATCGTGCCGGTGGCCGGGCCGAGCGGGGTCACCTTGACCTTGGCCTTGATCCGGAAGATGCCTGACAGCAGGGAAATGTCGGCCTGGGAGGGCGGGAGCGCCAGGTCCGCGCTGAGCCCGACCGAGCCGGTCTGGTCGTCGATCAGCAGGTTGCCCTTGAGCGAGCCGGGGCCGAGCGCCATGGCGCTGCCGGTCTTCTTCACCGTGGTGCTGCCGGTGACCTTGTAGGACACGGGGATCGGGATGACGTCGGCCGAGGCCGGGGTCACCACGACCCCGGTCAGCACGACGGCCGCCGCCGACGTGAGCACGGCCATTCTCCTCAGCTGCGTTGCCACGGACATGGTTGTCCTCCTTGTGCGTTTCCCGTCCGTTTCCGGGTGCTTCCGGAAACGGTGAAGTGCTCGTTGTTCAGCGGGGTTCGAGCTCGGTGACGACCCAGCCGTCACCCGTGCGTTCCGCGGTCACGGAAAGCTGTGCGGCGGCGCTGTCGGTCGCATTGTTGTCAGCCCGGACGGCTGATTGATCGAGAAAGACGAGTAACCGCGCGTGACCATTTCGCAGTTCTTGCACGGCGATCGCCGAAACGCGCGAAGTGAGCACGAGTTTTTGCTCGGGAGCCTTCTGCCTGACTTGGGCGAAGAGCTTGTCGTAGGAATCCTTGGCGGACCCCCGGAGCACGGCGGCGGCGGCCTTTTCGGTGACGTCGGTCTTGTCGTAGGAATAGGAGAAGATCCGGTTCATCGCGAGGGTGACGGCCGAGGTGACCTCGGAAGTCTGGCCGACGTCGGTGAGCGCGAGGTTGCCGGCGGCGGGGTTGCTCGAGGCGGAGCGGGCTTCGAGGGTGAACCAGACACCGGCCCCGGCGAGGACGAGGGCGGCGGCGAGCAGGAGGGCGGGGAGCCGGAGCCAGGCGGGGCGGGGCTTGGCGGGTTGAGCTGCGGGTTCGCCTTCGGCTTCAGCTTCCGCCGGCTCGCCGGCGGCGGGTTCAGTCTCGCCTTCGGCCGGGTCGCTGCCGGTGGCTTCGGCGGACGCGGCTTCGGACTCGGCCGACGCCTCAGCGGCCCCGGCGGCCTCGGCCCCGGCCTCGGCGGCCCCGGCGGGCTCGGCCCCGGCCTCGGCGGCCCGATCTGTGTCGGCGGCCCGGTCGGTTTCGGCGACGGCCCCGGTGGGCTCGGCGGGCTCGGCCGCGGCCTCGGCGGCCCGATCTGTGTCGGCGGCCCGGTCGGTGTCGGCGACGGCCCCGGCCTCGGCAGCGGCCGAGCCTTGCTCGGTCGCCCGGCTGCCGGGTTCGCCGGCCCCGGCAGAGCCGGGCCGGGTGTCCCCGATGCTGCCCGGTGAGAGTTCAGCCGAGTCGCTCGAGCTCCGCGCCGATCCGTCCCGCCCGTCGGCGGGCGCGGCCTGCTCGGCCACCCTCGCGCGGTTCATCGGGCGCCCACCGGCAGCTGGTCCAGCGCGCTCAGCTTCCACCCGTCCGCCGTCCGGGACAACGCCGCCGCGAAGCGGTTGCGCTTCACCGCCGGGGCCGTTCCTTCCTTCGCCATCGTGATCTCCACCGAAGCCAGCATCTTCGCCGTGCCCGCGTGCTCGTCCAGCTCGCTCAGGGCCGCGTCCAGCACCCGGCCGGTCGCCACCGTCGCGTTCGCCGCCAGGGTTTCCTTCGTCTTGGCGTCCGTGCGGGCCAGCTGGTCGTGCAGCGGGCCCGTCGAGGCCGACAGCCAGCGCCCCAGGCCGCCGTTCACGTCGTGGTAGTCCAGGCTGCTCAGCTCCGCCACCAGCGTCCGCCCGGTCGTCAACGCCTCGTCGCGGGCCACCCCGTACGTCAGCGACGGATCGTGCGACGCCGAGTACCACGAATAGCCCGACCAGCCTGCGAAGACGGCGGCCGCCGCGAACACCACGACCGCACCCTGCTTCACCGCAGCCACAGCATCTCCTCGAGGCTCGTCGACGTCGCCTGCCCGTCGAGTCCGGTCAGCCCGCCCGGCACGGCCGGTTCCGGCACCGGCGGGTGCGGCGCGTTCTGCACGCCGCGCACCGAGCTCTCGTTGCCGTACGGCAACGTGCACGCCGCTCCGGTGTCGAACGGCAACGGCGAAAGGTCGTCGCTGGGCCGGTGCCGCGTCCCGCCGTAGCCCTGGACGCACGGCGGCGGGTTGTCGAAGTTCAGCACCAGCGCCATCCGCAGCGCGTCACCCCGGGGGTTCAGTGCCGACCCCACCCCGGCGACCGCGCGCGGCAGGTTCGCGAACAGCGACTCCTCCGCCGCGGTGCGGGTGCCGAACACCCGGGCCGTCGTCAGGAGGTTGGCCAGCAGGATCGGCAGCCCCGGGTCGTTCTCCTTCAGCAACGCCGAAAGCTCCGTCGCCGCCGGTGGGGCGGTCGCGATCAGGCGCCGCAGGTCGCCGTCGGAGCGGGCCAGCTGCTGGGCGAAGACCCGGGCGTTGCTGCTGAACGAACGCCACTCCGACGACGAGTCGACCTGGGTGCGCAGCACCGTCGCGCCGTCGTTGATCAGCTTCGACGTCTGGGGCAGGTTCGCGCTCGCCTCGTGCGTGAACGTCGTCGCCGAGTCCATCAGCGTCTGCAGGTCCGGGCCGGCGCCGCGCAGGGCATCGTCGAGCTCGTCGACCACCGTGCGCAGGTCCTGGGTCGGCACCGACGCGGTGAACGAGTCCAGGTCCGTCAGCAGGCTGTTGACCGGCAGTGGCAGCGTCGTCGACTCGCGCCGGATGACCGAGCCCGCCGCGAGGTAGGGCGCGTCGGCCGTGCGCGGCTGCAGGTCGACGTACTGCTCGCCGACGGCCGAGCGGTTCGCCACCACCGCGCGGGAGTCTTCCGGGATGGGCGGGGCGCCGTCGTCGATCAGCAGGTCGGCCTCGGTCCCGGTGACGGTGAGCCGCAGCTCGCCGACCCGCCCGACGGCGACGCCGCGGTAGGTGACCTCGCCGTTGGTGAACAGGCCGCCGCCCTCGGCCAGCTCCAGCTTCACCACGTAGCTGCCGGACCCGAACAGCCGGCCGAGCCCGGCGTAGTTCGCGCCGACGAAAGCCGTGGTGGCCAACGCGATCACGATGAACAGCACGACCTGAAGACGTACTCTGCGCGTCAGCATCACTGGCCTCCCGAGGGGATCGGGAGCGGCGGCAGGCCGGGCGGCACGCCCTCGCCGGGCGGGGGCAGCGGCACGCCGGACGCCGGGATCATCGACGCGTAGGCGTTGACGTAGTCGCCCTTGATCGCCGGGAGCACCGAGTCGGGGAACGGGAACGTCGGCAGCATCTGCAGCGACTTCGGCAGGTCGGCGCCGGCGTCCGCGAGCTGGCCCAGGATCGGTGCGAGCGCGCGCAGGTCGGCCACCATGTCGTCGCGGCTGCGGTCGACGACGTCGGTGGCCACCGTGGACAGCCGGTCCAGCGCCTGCAGCATCGAGACGAGCTGGGTGCGCTGGTCGGTGAGGGTCTGCAGGCCGGGCGTCAGGTCGGTGAGCGCGCCGGAGACCTGCTCGTGGCGGTTCGCGAGCGTCGAGGAGAGCCGGTTCAGCCCGTCGAGCGCCTCGGTGATGTCCGACCGGTGCGCGTCCAGGTCCGTCATCAGGGTGTTCACCCCGGACAGGAACGAGCGGATCTGGGCCTCGTTGCCGTCCATGACCTTCGACAGCTCTTTGTTGATCGTCTGCAGCTGCCCGATCCCGCCGCCGTTGAGCAGCAGCGAAAGGGCGCCGAAGATCTCCTCGAACTCGGGGTTGCGGTTCGTGCGGTCCAGGGGGATCGTCGCGCCGTTCACCAGCCGCGCGCCGCCCGCGTTCGGCGCCTCGCCGTCCGGTGCGGCCAGCTCGACGAACTTTTCGCCCAGCAGGCTCGACTGGCGCAGCCGCGCGACGGCGCCGGCCGGCAGCACGACGTCGCCGTTGACGTCCAGGACCGCTTCGGCCGTCCACCCGTCGCCGCCCAGCCGGATCTCCCGCACCCGCCCGACCGGGACGTCGCCGACCTTGACGGCGGCCTGCGGCACGAGGTCGAGGACGTCGGCGAACTGCGCGGTCACCGCGAACGGGTGGTCGCCGAGGTCGGCGCCGCCCGGCAGCGGGAAGTCGTAGACGCCCTTGAACTCGCCGCCCGAGCAGCCCGCGAGGGCCAGGCACCCGATGGCCACGGCGGTGAGGATCCGCTTCATCGCCCACCCCCCTCGTTGGTGTAGACGTCGCCGGTGACCGGCAGGGGCAGGTAGTAGTCGAGGTTGCCGCGGCCCCTCAGCCGCCCGGTCGCCGGGTCGATCGCGTTGAGCACGTTCGTCACGGCCAGCGGTGCGCCGTCGAGGGTGTCGGCCAGCGACTGGCGCTGCTCGACGAGCGTCCGCGTCGTCGTCACCAGGTCGTCCACAGTGGACTTGATCGCGCCGCGGTTGTCGCGGATGAACGTCTGGACGTCGCCGAGCGCCTGGCCGAGGCTGTCGAGCGCGTGGGCCAGCTCGCCGCTGTTGGCGGCCAAGGTGCCCGAGATCTGCGCCAGCTGCTGGTTGACGCCGCTGATCTGCTGGTCGTTGGTCGAGAGCATGGTCGTGAACCGCTGCAGCTCGTCCACGGTGCCGAACAGGTCACCCGAGTTGCCGGCCAGCGTCCGGGCGAGCTGGGCGAAGTTGCGGACGCTGTCGTTGAACGCCTGCCCGTTGCCCCGCAGGTTCTGCGCGCCGGTCTTGAGCAGGTCCGACAGCGCGCCCTGGGAGTTCGCGCCGTTCGGGCCGAGGGCTTTCGACAGCGAGTCGAGGCTGGCGTAGAGCTGGTCGAGCTCCACCGGGGTGGCCGTCCGCTGCACCGGGATGGACGCGCCGTTCTTCAGCCGCGGCCCGCCGCGGGCCGGCTTGGCGAACTGGACGTAGCGGTCGGCGACGACGCTGGGGGCGATGACCAGCACCGTCGTGTCCTCGGCGATGCCGACCGAGCCGTCGACGGTCATGTCCACCTGCACCTGCTCGCCGCGCGGGGTGACGGAGTCGACCTGGCCGATGCGGACGCCGAGCACGCGGACGTCGGAGCCGGAGTAGACGCCGACCGCGCGGGAGAAGAACGCCGTGACGTGGTGCTCGCCGGTGCCCGAGAACACCCACCACAGCGCGGCCGTCACGACCAGCGCGAGCAGGATCGCGGCGGCGACGAACCGGGTGGTCAGTACCCCCGCGCGGGTGGTGGTCAGCGCGCTCACTTGGTGCCTCCCGGCGCGGTGCAGGGGTCGTGGTTCTCCGGCAGCAGGCCGCAGAGGTAGGCGTCGATCCAGCGCCCGTTGCCGGTGGTGTTGGTGACCACGCGGAAGTACGGCCCGGCCAGCTGCAGGCCCCGGGTGAGGTTGTCGTTCTGCCGCTTCAGCAGATCGGTCACCTGGGACAGCGACTGCAGCGCCTTCTTGAGCGGGTCGGAGTTCTCCGCGACCAGGCCGCGCAGCTGGTCGGCCAGCCGCGCCGAGCCGGTGAGCAGGTCGTGGATCGCGTCGCGGCGGCGGTTCAGCTCGGTCAGGAGCAGGTTGCCGTCGTCGATCAGCTTTTCGAAGTCCTCGTTCGAGTTCGCCAGCGTCGTGGTCAGCTTCCGCGCGTTGGCCAGCAGCTCGGCGATCTCGCCGTCGCGGCTGGAGACCGTCTTGGACAGCTGCGACAGGCCGTCGAGCGCGCTGCGGACGTGCTCGGGGGAGTTGCGGAAGGTGTCGGACAGCGTGGTGAAGCTGTCCGCGAGCTGCTTGGTGTCGATCGCGCCGACCGTGTCGGCCAGGCCGTTGAACGCGTCGGTGACGTCGTAGGGCGTGACCGTCCGGGTGCGCGGGATCGCCTGGTCCGGGTTCTGCACGCCGTCGCCGGTCGGGTTCAGCGCGAGGAACTTGCGGCCCAGCAACGTCTTGATCCTGATGTCGGCGGTCGTGCGGTCGCCGACCCACGCGTCCTTGACCCGGAAGGTCACCAGGACGTGGTCGTCGGCCAGCTCGACGTCGCGGACCTCGCCGACCTTGATGCCGGCGATCCGCACCTCGTCGTCCGCCTGCAGGCCCGCGGCCTCGGAGAACTCGGCCTGGTAGGTGGTGCCGCCGCCGACGACCGGCAGGTTGTCGTAGTTGAACGTGACGGTGAGCAGCGCGGCCAGCGCGACGCTGCCGACCACGCCGAGGGCGATCGGGTTGCGCTCCTTGAAGGACTTCACGAGTCGCACCTCGCCGTCGGGACGTACACGCCGCGCGGGGGCGTGGTCTGGAGCGTGGCGCGGCAGAGGAAGAAGTTCATCCACGTTCCGTAGGAGGCGACGCGGCCGATCTCGGTGAACTTGACCGGGAGGTTCGTCAGGAAGCTGTCCACATCGGACTGCTTCTGCGCCAGCGTGCCGGCCACCTCCTGCAGCCCGGCGATGCTCTCCTTCAGCGGCGGCCGCGCCTGCTCGAACAGGCCCGCGGTCGACTGCGTCAGGTCGCCGATCCCGCTGATGGCGTCGCCGATCGCGGCGCGGTCACCGGCCAGCCCGGACACGAGCTGCCGCAGCGTGGACACCAGGTTCGCCAGTGCGTCGCCCTTGCCGTTGACCGTCTTGAGCACCGAGTTGAGGTTCCCGATCACCTCGCCGATCACCTTGTCGCGCCCGGCGAGGGTGGTGGTCAGCGAACCGGTGTGGGCCAGCAGGCTTTCGACGGTGCCGCCTTCGCCCTGCAGCACCTGGACGATCTCGCCGGAGAGCTCGTTGACGTCGTTCGGCGACAGCGCCTGGAACAGCGGCTTGAAGCCGTTGAACA